>NZ_JBQEQF010000006.1:0-108624 GCF_052046035.1 Paenarthrobacter sp. 22069
ACGGGTGGTCTGTGATGAGTAGCCAGATTCCGGAGCCGCCGCCCAGCGCGGCGCACGTGAAAGCGGACAACGCGTCCCTGGGTGAACTGCTCGGGGACGTCACCCGGGACCTGTCCACCCTGATGCGCCAGGAAGTGGAACTGGCCAAAGCCGAAGCCAAACAATCCGCCACCCGCGCCGGGAAAGGCGCCGGCATGCTCGCCGGCGCCGGCGTCGGCGGACACTTCGTCCTGCTCTTCCTCTCCCTGGCCCTGATGTGGGCCCTGGGCGCCATCATGCCCCTGGGCTGGTCCGCCCTGATCGTCGCCGTCATCTGGGCCATCATCGCCGCGGTCCTGGCCTCGATCGGCCGCAAGGAACTCAAACAAATCAAGGGCATGCCCCAAACCGGCGAAACCCTCTCAGAAATACCCCCAACCCTCAAACCAGGCGAGGTAAACCGATGAGCGAAAACCCCGACGTCATCCGCGCAGACATAGAAGCCACCCGGGCACGCCTGGGCACCAACGTCGACGCCGTGGCCGACAAAGTCACCCCGTCCAACATCGTCCACCGCCAAACCGACAAGGTCCGGGACGCCGTGACCGGGGTCAAGGAGAAAATCATGGGAGCAGCAGACCACGCCACCACCCGGACCCAGGACACCCTGCACACCGGAACCGGCCACACCACCAACACCATGCACTCCACCGGAGACACCCTGCACGACGCCAAAGACAACGTCGCCGCCAAACTCTCCGACGCCGGCACCGCCGTCTCCAACGCCCCGGACCAGGTCAAAGCCAAAACCGCAGGCAACCCCCTGGCCGCCGGACTAATCGCCTTCGGCGCCGGCATGCTGATCTCATCCCTGATCCCGGCAAGCCAAAAAGAACGCGAAGCCGCGGACCAACTCAAAACCGCAGCCCAACCCTTGGCCGCCCAGGTCACCGACGCCGCCAAAACCGTCGCCCAGGACCTCAAGGAACCAGCCCAGGAAGCCATGGAAAACGTCAAGGCCACCGCCACAGACGCCGCCCAAAACGTCAAAACCGAAGGCCAATACGCAGCCGCCGACGTCAAAGACCACGCCACCGACGCCAAAGACCACATCCAAAACACCTAGGCTTGCAGTTTTAACCACGCAGGCCGGCACCGCCAACCGCGGAGCCGGCCTGCGTGCTGTTCCTAGCGCTTGCCCTTTTTCCGTGATCCCTTGCCCCGGCCCTTGTCCGGATTCGGGGCGTAGCGCTGCGCTACCTTCGGTGCCTTCTTGGCGCCGGTGCCCCGGCGGTCGGGTTTGGGTTCCTTCTTCACCTTCACCGGCTGGGCGGAGGGCTGCCGTGAGCTCTGGGCGGTGCGTCCGCGCACGATGCCGATGAATTCCTCCAGCACCTCATCCGTGGAGTCGGCAGGCCATGCCAGGGCGATTTCGGTTCCGTCGGTGCCGCTTAGCCGGCGGGCCACGGTGTCCTTGACGTTGAGGTGGCGTGCCACCGGCATGGGGAGGATCACCAGGCCGGCCCCCGCAGCAACCACTTGGAGCGCGGCCTCCGGTCCGCCCAGCGCGGCCACGTCGAGGAACGATTCCTGCGCCAGGTCGGCCAGAGCCACTTCCTCGAAGACCGAAATTTCGTGGCCCTTCGGCGCCACCACCACCGGCTGTTCCTCGTACAGCGGTATGACGCTGAGCCCTTCCCGCTCGACAGGCAGGCGGACGAAGGCCATCGCCGCCGCGCCGTCACGCAGGGCGCCAAGCTGCGCGTCATCATCCACCATGAATGCCTCAAGGGGAATATCCGGCATCCGTTCCTCCCAGCGGCGGATCCACTTCCCGGGAGTGACTCCAGCGACGTACGCGATGCGCAGGACCCGGGGCGCTGCTGGATCGGCAGTGGACTGGTCCTCAATGGACCGGGCATCGGGAGCGGGGGTATTGTCGGTGGGCACGTCTTCACAGTACCCGGCGCCCGGATACCCTTGAAGCATGACCTCTGCAAACTCCCAGTCCATGAAGCCGGCCACCGTTGCCAAGAAACTCGGCATCTACCTCCCGGCCACGCCGCAGGAGTTCCAGGATTCAACCATCACCCGCGAGCAGTTCGCCGAGCTCCAGGCCAACCCGCCGGAATGGCTCGCCGAGCTGCGCCGCAACGGCCCGCACCCCCGCCCGGTCGTGGCGCAGAAGCTCAACGTCTCGATCAGCGGCCTGACCCGGGGCGGAGTGGAGGAAGCCCTCACGACGGCGGAGATCACCGCGCTGCTGCAGGCTCCGCCGCAGTGGCTGGTCACCGAGCGCGCCACGCACGCCGCGGTGCGCGCCGAAGCCCAGCGGGTCAAGGATGAGGCAGCGAAGAAGCAGGCCAAGAAGGACCGCGCGCAGGCGAAGTAGCCCTCAGTCCTGGTGGATCTGGATGTAGTTGCCGCAGCCGTCGTCGAACACAGCGCTGGTCCCGAATGGATCCGTGGTGGGGGGAATCTTGAAACTGACCCCCGCTGCCACCAGCCGGTCGTATTCGGCCTGCACGTCGGGAACCCCGAAAACGATCGCGGGAAGCCCTGCCTCGCGCACCGCGTTCATGTAGCTGGCACCGATCGGGTTGTCGCTCGGCTCGAGCAGAAGGCCAACGGAACTGTCATCAGAACCGGGGTCTTTGATGATGTAGAGGTTGTGCTCGGGCATGGCCATCAGCGTGTCGAAGCCAAGCGTCCCGGTGTAGAAGACGTGCGCCGCTGCGGGGTCCTGGACATGGATACTGCACATTTTCAGTCGCATGACCTCACGCTACTCACTTCCTGAGGGTTTGCAGCGCAGCTGACCATGAAATGAGCTGCCCGAACAGCGGTTGCAGTGCCTGCTCGGCGCCATCGGAGGGCGTGAAGGTGGTGTAGTCGCGGAAGTCGGTGGCGAACGGGAGCGCCACCTGGGCCCGCACGTCCGCCATTTGGAGCTCACCGGCGATCAGCCGCAGGTTTTCCACCGCCCGGACACCACCGGCGCTGCCGTAGCTGACGAAGGCCACTGCCTTGTTGTTCCATTCAGCGTAGATGTAATCCAGTGCGTTCTTCAGGGCGCCGGGAACGGAATGGTTGTATTCGGCGGTAACAAAGATGAACCCGTCAAAGCCCTTGACCGCCGCGGCCCACCTTTTCGTGTGGTCCTGCTGGTAGTTTCCCAGCGACGGGGGCTTCGGCTCATCCAGCAGCGGCAGGTCAAAATCGGCCACGTCCAATATCTCAAACTCGGCGCCGCCATGTTCCCTCGCGCGTTTCAGAACCCACTCGGCAACCTGCATGCTGCGCCGTCCCGGCCGGGTACTGCCGGCCACCACTGCAATCCTGGTCATTGCCTTCCTCCTTGCCCTGTGGGTGGGGCCCGTTAATACGGAAATGCAGCGCCGACATCCTTTTATTCCACCCGCCAAGGCAGTTCGGGGCGGTCCAGGCGGCATTGACGGGCCAGCGCGAAGGCGATGCAATGGAAGGACCAGTCCGGGCTTTCCGGCCGGGGCTGCAGCCCTGGAGGTGTGCGATGGCAATGGCGGAATCCCTGTTCCACGGCGCGTGGGTGGTGCTTCTGTTCGGTCCGCTGCTGGTGGCAAGCGTGGCCGGCACGGTGTTCCTTGTCCGACGCCGGGTACTGGCTCCCAAAGGCGGCTCACAGGAGGCTCCGGACCAGGTGTTCTGGGACCTCTTCCTGGGTGCCTGCGTGGCCATCCCGGCCTTATTGATCCCTGCGCTGGTATCGCCGTGGGCCGGATTGATCCTGGCCGGGGCCGGGGCTGCTGCTGGAATTGCCGCCTACCGCGCAACCCCCAGGCTCCTGGCCCGGCGTGCCGCACGGCGCGAAGAGCGCGAGCAGCACTTCGCCCACCAGGCAGCCCGCGCACGGCATGACGAACTCCTGCTCCGGTGGCGGAGCTATGAGCTGGACCCGGCGTGCAGCATCGACTTCCCGGACCTGACCGATGTCCGACGGCCGGAAACGTCAGCACTGATCAAAGCCCTGCGGGCCGCGGAGCAGCAGCGGGAGGCGGCGCACCAGGGCTACCCGGACGCCGTCGGAAGCCTGGCCGCGTCCCTGGCGGCCGCCGAACGGGCGGCCGGGATCCCGTCCGCACTGCCTTCGGAGCAGGGTGCCTGACGTTAACTGCTGTGTCGCTGGCGTTGGATGGGCCCTGCCGACGGGCGGTAGCATCCCAGGATGAAGCCTGAGGAAGTACCTGTCCATGACCAGTACGGCCGCCTGCTGGAGGACCGCGGAGTCTGGCGGCAGGCCACCACCCTGGAAGCCGCCGGGGAGCTGACGGCACGCTGGCTTGAAGGCGGCAGTTCGTATCAGCCGGGGCACTTTGCCGCCGCCTACGACGACGAAACGCGGCCTATCGCCAAGGGGCTGGCAGAGCTGAACCGGAAGGGACTCTTCACGAAGGAATCGCAGCCGGGGATCCTTGCCGAAGGGGCAGCGCAGCGGCAGTACGTCACGGGTTTCTGCGGTGCGGCCACGGCGCAGGCACTGCTGGGGCTCTCCACCCGCACCGAACTGGTTGCCGTGGTTCACGCCCCTGGGGAGTCGAGCAGCGCCGCCATTCCGGTGACCCTGGCCGGGACGGAAATCACCACGGTGCTGGGTTCCAGCGAGAACCCGGTGGACGAGGAACAGATCCGTGACTGGGCGGAGGAAACCAATGACGCCCTTGCGCTCCTGCTCGCTGACTCCTGGTATATCGAGGTGTTCGATCCCGTGTGGGGACGCAACGATGTCCTCCTGCCGGCGGTTCTGCAGGCACTGGAAGGGGCGGAGCAGCCTTAGCCGCCCCGCCCCGCCCTTTAAAGTCGTGGACTACAGCTCCACGGTGCCGCTTTCGCCAACGCTCATCCGGCTGTTGGTGACCTTTGACTTCACCCACTGCAACACTGTGGCTGCGGTGCCGCCGGGGCTGGTCCAGTACTCGGCGGTGTCCGAGTCGATGTGCAGCAGGCACACCTCGGGGGTGTCCGGGCCGTCCGGGAACCATGCCTCCACGGCCTGGTTCCACAGCTCGTGGATCTTGGCCCGGTCGGTGACCACCTGGGCAGTTCCGGCAACGGAAACCCACTCCGTGTTCTTGCCAAAGGCGACGTTGACCCGCGGATCAGCCCGGACGTGCGCAACCTGTGACGTGCCGAGCCCGGTGAAGAACCACATATCGCCGTCGTCCTTTACGTCCTGGACGGCCAGCGGCCGGCTGACGAGGGCGCCTTCTTCATTGATGGTGGTGACCATTCCGATCCTGGAATCGTTGATGATCTCCGTAACCTTGCTGATGCTCTGCGCGTCAGTCATGCCTCACCTCGTTCGTCTGAAGTCGGGGACGCTCCCCGCGGCCAGCCTAATAGTAAGCATGCTTATTTACCAGCCGGCGGCCACCGGGACCTTCGCTACCTCAGCGATGCGTGCGGCGGTGATGCGGCCCATCCGGATGGCACCATCCACGTGCTGGTAGCCCTCCGCCGCGAGGTCGGACGAGGACCAGTAAATCGGGCCCACCGGTGCGTGCTGGTCCTTGCCGTAGCGGTGGAGCCCGCCCAGGTCATAGCTGGCAGCGTATGCGCCGCGGGTCCATTCCTCCGAGCCCCAGTCGGACTCGTAGTAGACCTCAGGCGTGAGCGCCTCGTCACCGAGGTAGGCGGCAATGGATTCCAGGATGGCTTTTTTGCGGTCGTCGGCGGACAGCTCGAAGACGGCGTCGGCCTTTTCATCTGAGACGAACCCCACCAGGGTGCCGCGGGCGTCGCCATGGTTGGTGTTGTCGTACACCTCCTGGACCAGGGCGTCCGCGCCGAAGCCGGTGCCGGACAGCCCCTTGTCCCGCCAGAAGGGCCGGTCGTAGACAGCGTGGACCTTGATGACCAGGCCCAGCGACTGGTGCTGGTGCATCTGGTGCTGCCGGCGCGGCAACGGCGGGTTGAACGAGACGCGGGAGTAGAGGTTGGGCGGCACCGCCATGATCACGAAGCGCGCGTTGACGGTGGCCCGGTCCGACACAACGGCGACGCGGTGGCCGCCGTCGCCGTCCGCCTCCCAGTTGATGGTGCGCACCGGGCTGTTGAGGACGACGTCCCCGCCCAACTCCTGCGTCTGCAGCAGCGAAACCTGCTGCATGCCGCCCACCACGCGCCGGTCCAGGATGAAGTCTTCATCCGTCAGGTGGGTGAACGAGCCGGCGGACGCCGCCATCAGGACGGCCTGGAGGGCGGAGAAAGAGTGCGCGGGCTTGGTGAGCATGCCTCCTGCGATGAACAGGCCGATATTCTTGCATGCTTCCTCATTGGTGGAGTTCTGCCGCAGCCAATGGTGGAAGGAAATGGTGTCCAGTTCGCGGGCCTTTGGGTGGGCCCAGGGTTCGGTCGGGCCAATCTCTGCGGCAAGCCCGTCCAGCAGGGCCACCAGGCGGTCCATTTCGACGGCAGCGTGCGCGTCCACGGGGAAGGTGTCGCCGGTGTAGCGCATGCGCCTACCGTCCACGCCGATGTAGATGGACTCGCCATCGCGGTAGCGGGGGTAGGTCTCCAGGTTCAGTTCCTCCAGCAGCTCCAGGAGGGCCGTCTGGTCCGGCGAAACCCACTGGCCGCCGATTTCGAGCATGGCTCCGTCCACCGTGTCCGTCCAGGTGCGGCCGCCCACGCGGTCGCGCGCCTCGAGCACAGCGACGGTAAGGCCGGCCTTCTTCAGTTCACGGGCGGCGGTCAGTCCGGACGGGCCGGCTCCAACGACAACGACGTCGCGGTTCAGGTTCTGCATGATGTCCTCTCTGCGTCCCTTGGTGACGGGGACCACTAAATGAATGCCATTCATTTACTAGAACTATAGCTGCTGGCTTCGGGGAGCGGAAGTACCGGATGGAATAATGCTGGAGACCATCAACGAAAGGGCAGCAATGCCGGCAGTATCAGCCGCACAGGGACGCACCACCAGCAACGGCGGCGCGCAGAAGAGGCGGGCGGGCCGGCCGTCGGCAGCAGTGCTGGACAAGTCCGGGATCACGGCAGCGGCGCTGGACCTGATTAACCGCAAGGGATACGACGGGCTCACCATGGCCGCCCTGGCCAAGCTGCTCGAGGTGGCACCGTCCGCCCTGTACAACCACGTGGCCTCGAAGCAGGACGTGCTGCTCCTGGTGGAGGACCACCTGATGTCCCTTGTGGACGTCTCCGGATTCGGTTCCGGACCCTGGGAGGACGCAGTCCGCGGCTGGGCATGGAGCTACCGTGACGTCTTTGCCGCCCACACCCCGCTGATTCCCGTGATCGCCGTCCTGCCGGTCACGGATGCGCCGCAGACCCTCGCCATGTACGAAACGGTCAGTAAGGGATTTGCCGGCGCCGGCTTCCCACAGGAGCGCATTGTTCCCGCCATCGTGGCGCTGGAGTCCTTTATCTTTGGCTCCGCGTACGACGTCACGGCACCGGAGGACATCTTCGACTCCGGGTCTATGGCGGACTCAACTCCCTTCTTCACCGCAGCTGTCAGGAGCTCGGCCGCTTCCGGGAACGGCGGCCAGGAGGCCGGCGTGGAGCACGGCCGCCCGGCCGACACTGCCTTCAGCCTGGGACTGGAGGCACTCGTCTCCGGACTGGGGGCACTGCGGCGTTAGGTTCTCCGGGCAACAGCTCGGATTGTGGCCCCGCCTGGGGGCGCGCTCCGCCCTCAGGCGATGCGCGAATGTTCGTCGACCAGGTCAGCGATGATTCGCAGGTTCGCGCTGCCGTGCAGGCCTCCGCCGTCAGACCCGGCGAGACCGAGCAGCGCCTTCCAGAGCGCCCAGCCGCGGGCCCTGGCCCACATCCGGTCATCCTGGCCAACTGCCCGCCGGAAAGCTTCCCTGCTCCCGCCCGCAAACATCGTCCAGGCGATGACAAGGTCACACGCCGGGTCGCCAATGCCGGATGTGCCAAAGTCGATGACCGCCACAAGGTGGCCGCCGGCGGCCAGCAGGTTCCCCGCCGCAACGTCGCCGTGGAACCATACCGGCTCCCCGGTCCAGTCCGACCCGATCGCCGCGTCCCAGACGGATCCCGCCGCCACCGGATCGACCCGTCCTTCAAGCGCGCGCAGGCAGTGCTGCGTCTCGTCGTCGTAATGGGCCGGCGCGGCGCCGCGGAACCAACTGTGCTCCCCAGCCGCCGGCCCGCCCGCCGTATCGCAGGCCTGCAGCGCGAGGAGGAATTCGGCCACCTCAATCGCGAACGCCCGCAGGTCAGCGATCGGTGCCCGGTCCGCGGCACCACCCTCGATCCAGCGGCGGACGGACCACGCGAACGGATACCCCTCGCCGGGACTCCCGACTCCAAGAATCGTAGGAATAGCTACTGGCAGGTGCGGGGCGAGCTGCGGCAGCCATTTACACTCCTTCGCTACCGCTGGAACGTAGCCGGACGCTGTGGGCAATCGCACCGCCATGGTCTCCCCCAGGCGGTAGGTCCGGTTGTCCCACCCGTCAAACTCCACTGGCCGAACGGGAAGGCCCGCCCACTGTGGAAACTGGGCAGCGATCAGCCTTTTTACCAATCCGGCGTCTATCCCTGCGCGTCCGTCCTGCACTCTTGCAGCCACCCCACCATAGTCGCCCATCCGCGGCCTGCTTGGAATCGCCGCCTGCCACGGAGATCAAGGCCCGGCAGCGGACAAAGCTAACTTGTAATACAAGTTGGCTACTTATATCCTAAGGGGGTGGGCGAAGGAGCCCAGCCCCGCCTCTAGGAGAATTCATGAGCACCGTTGATCTGATCCGGCACGTCAAGCTGTCCACCGCCCGCCTTCCCCTCGCCGTCCCCATCAGCGATGCCAAGGTCTTTACCGGCCGGCAGAAGCCCATGACGGAGGTGGTCTTCCTCTTCGCGGAGATCACCACCGAACTCGGCCACTCCGGCATCGGCTTCAGCTACTCCAAGCGGGCCGGCGGACCCGCGCAGTACGCCCACGCCAAAGAGGTGGCGGAAGGCCTGATCGGCGAGGACCCCAACGACATCGCCAGGATCTACACCAAGCTGCTGTGGGCCGGCGCTTCCGTGGGCCGCTCCGGCGTCGCTACCCAGGCCCTCGCCGCCGTCGACATCGCCTTGTATGACCTCAAGGCCAAGCGCGCCGGACTGCCGCTGGCAAAGTTCCTGGGCTCCTACCGCGACTCCGTGCGGACCTACAACACCTCCGGCGGCTTCCTGAATGCTTCCCTGGACGAGGTAAAGGCCCGCGCCACCCAGTCCCTTGAGGAGGGCATCGGCGGCATCAAGATCAAAGTGGGCCTGCCGGACAGCAAAGAGGACCTGCGCCGCGTGGCGGGGATCCGCGACCACATTGGCCCGGACGTTCCACTGATGGTGGACGCCAACCAGCAATGGGACCGCGCCACGGCCCTGCGCATGGGCCGCCGGTTGGAGGAGTTCGACCTCGTCTGGATCGAAGAGCCCCTCGACGCCTACGACTTCGAAGGCCACGCGCACCTGGCCCAGGTCCTGGACACCCCCATCGCCACCGGCGAGATGCTCGCCTCGGTGGCCGAGCACAAGGGGCTGATCGCCGTCAACGGCTGCGACATCATCCAGCCGGACGCCCCGCGCGTGGGCGGCATCACCCAGTTCCTGCGCCTCGCCGCACTGGCGGACGAGCGCGGACTGGGCCTGGCCCCGCATTTCGCCATGGAAATCCACCTGCACCTCGCGGCCGCCTACCCCCGGGAGCCCTGGGTGGAGCATTTCGACTGGCTGGACCCGCTGTTCAACGAACGCCTCGAAACCAAGGACGGCCGCATGATTGTCCCGGACCGTCCCGGCCTTGGCGTCACGCTGAGCGACCAGGCGCGCGCGTGGACCACCGAGAGCGTGGAGTTCGGCGCCCGACCCTGACGCCGTAACCTTGGAACCATGAGCCGGAACCTCACCGCGGACCTCGCCGCCGACCTTCGCAACCGCATTGTCGACGGCGTGATCCAGCCGGGCGAGAAACTGCCCAGCGAGAATACGCTCATCACCGATTTCGGCGTCAGCAGGACTGTGGTCCGTGCCGCGCTTACCCGGCTGCAGGCCGAGGGGCTGGTGGAAACCGAACGCGGACGCGGCAGCTTCGCCCTCACTCCCCCTGCTGATGGTCCCCCGCCAGTGCCGGGAGGACGTCCGGTGGCCACTACCGAGGACAGGCTGCACCTGCTGGCCTTCCGGATGGGGGTTGAGACTGAAGCCGCGGCGCTGGCCGCGCGGAACCATACGGAGCGGCAGTTGCGCGCGGTCACGGCGGCGCTCGATGACTTCAGCGAAAGTGCGGACCATCCCGCCCACGCCATGAAGTCGGACTTCGAGTTCCACCGGGCCGTGGCCGCGGCGTCAGGCAATCCCTTCTACTCCGACTGTCTGGCCTCGCTGGGGCAGACCATGATCGCCATGCCCCGCACCCGCCTGATGACCGGCGTTGAGCACTACGCCCGGGACCATTTCGACCAGGTGGTGCTGGAGCACCGGGCCATCCGGGACGCGATCGCGGACGGTGACGGGGCCACGGCAGCCGCGGCCATGCGCACCCACCTGGCCAATTCACGACGCCGGTTCAAGGCTTCGGCACGCCCGTCGAGTTAGCCGGGGGCCACGCCCGGGTCCTAAGCCTGTTCGCTGATCCGGACCTTGTAGGAAAGGTTTTGCGGGCAAGCTCCGGATACGCCGGAAACGCAAAAGAGCCCCGGTCCTAAGACCGGGGCTCTTTCCATTGCGTGCGCGAGGGGGGATTTGAACCCCCACGCCCTTTCGGACACTGGCACCTGAAGCCAGCGCGTCTGCCGTTCCGCCACTCGCGCGCAACTTCCTCCACTCGACCGGTTCGGTTTCCCGTTCCGCGCCTCGTAAAAGCAGCGAGATCAAGCATAACGGACACATGCCGCAAATTACCAATTGGCTGCCGGGCGGTCCCCCGCAGCGCGTCCAATGCCGTTCATGACCGGGGTCAATACGCGCCCGGGAGGCCCGTTCGGAGTCGCGGAAAACCCGTGCCGGGCATGGTCCGTCGGCCCCCGCGCGCGAACTTTCGACGGCGCCCGGCCGTTGTGGATTAAGGTCATTGGCGGGGGTGGCAAGTAGTATCGGATGTAGGAGTGGCCGCTGACAGCTGTCAGCCCGCACAGCGGTGAACTGTCCTGCAGGTGCTGGTCAGCAACAACTACTGCCCCGGAACCGGGGGGAAAGGAGAAGAACCATGGGTCTGCTTGACAAGGTTGAACGTGGCATTGAAAAGGCCGTCCGCGGTGTCTTCTCCACCGGTTCCAAGGCCCAGGTCGAGCCCGTGGAAATCGCCAGCCGGCTCCGCCGCGAAGTGGACCACAAGGCGCTTACCGTCGCAGCCGGCCGCACGCTGGTCCCTAACGTCTTCGACGTCCAGCTCAGCGACGGCGACTTCGCCCGGGCCCAGGAATGGGGCACTCCGCTGGCGGAGGAACTTTGCGACGTGGTCATTAACCACGTCCGCAGCCAGGGCTACACCCTCCAGGGGCCGGTCCGGATTTCCTTCCGCCGGGATTCCGCACTGCGTGCCGGTGACTTCGAGATTGCCTCGTCCACGGAAAAGTCCCAGGCGGGAGCTCCCCAGCCCAGGCCCAACGTCCCGGCAGCGCCCAGCCGGCAGCCGGTCAGGTTGCAGCCTGTCCTGGACATCGACGGGCAGCGCTACTCGCTGAACGCCCCGTCCATCGTCCTGGGCCGGTCATCGGAAGCAGACATCCACATCGATGACACGGGCGTGTCCCGGCGGCACCTGGAAATCAGGACGGCCAACGGGGTCACCAGCGCAGTGGATCTGGGTTCCACCAACGGCAGCTACGTCAACGGCCAGAAGGTTTCCGGAAGCACCGAACTTACTGACGGCTCCACCATCACGATGGGACGGACAAAGATTATCTTCCGCCTGCTTCCTGCCAACCCGGGTGGCCACGCATGAGCGACCTCACCATCACCGCGCTGCGGTTTGGCTTCCTGCTGCTCCTCTGGGTCCTTATCTTCAGCATCGTCTCCGCCATGCGCCGCGATCTCATGGTGGGCCGCAAGGCTGCTGCCGGCGCCCCAACGGCCCGGCAGGTGCGGCGCAATCCCGAGCTGGCCGAGGCCCCGCCACAACCCGTAAAGCAGCAGGCGCGGCAGCTGGTGGTGGTCGAAGGACCGCTCAAGGGCAGGACCCTGCCGCTGGCCGCCAGCCCCATCCTGCTGGGCCGCGCCCAGGAAGCCACGCTGGTGTTGGAGGACGATTATGCCTCCGGCCGCCACGCCAGGCTCTTCCCACAGGGCAGCCGCTGGTTCATCGAGGATCTGGGCTCCACCAACGGAACCTACCTGGGCGACCAGCAACTTACCCGTGCCCTGCCCGTCGAGCCAGGGGTACCTGTAAGAATCGGCAAGACGGTCATTGAATTGAGGCCGTAACCGTGGCCGAGGCTGAAACCCCCGCAACCGGCTCCAGTCCGGCGCAGCGGCCCCTCATCATGCGCTTCGCCGCCCGGTCCGACGTCGGCCGGATCCGTTCCAAGAATGATGATTCGGCTTACGCCGGACGCCACCTCGCCGTCGTCGCCGACGGCATGGGCGGCCATGCCGGAGGTGACGTTGCCTCCGCTGCAACCGTCCTGGACATGATCCACCTGGACAGCCCTGACTACGGCGACGAAGCCGGGACCATCCTCGCCGACGAGATCCAGACAGCCAACTCGCTGCTCTCCGAGCTGGTGCACATCAACCCGAAACTGGCAGGCATGGGCACCACCGTTACCGCCCTCCTGCTGGCTGACGGCAAGCTGCATTTCGCGCACATCGGCGACTCACGCGCCTACCGGCTTCGCGACGGCGAATTCAAGCAGGTCAGCGTGGACCACACCTTCGTCCAGCGGCTCATCGATGAAGGCCGGCTCCGGCCCGAAGAAGCGGAAACGCACCCGCACAAGAACGTCCTGATGCGCGTCCTCGGAGACGTGGACGCCAGCCCGGAGCTTGACCTGGATACCCTCGACGCCCGGCCCGGTGACCGTTGGCTGTTGTGCTCCGACGGCCTGAACTACGTCGCAGCGCACGCCGTGGAGCGGACGGTCCGCGAGACCCACAACCTGCACGAATGCGCTGACACCCTGGTCCAACTGACCCTCGAGGCCGGCTCGCCGGACAACGTCACCGTGGTCATGGTGGACATCGTGGAGGAAACGCCCGACGACGTCAGCACGGCCGCCGTCGAAATCGTTCCTCCCGGGACGGGCACCAAGCCCGCTGCCGCGGCTGATGCCCCGCCGGCCGCCACCGCATCCCCTGCTGTTTCCCGTGAAGCCACTGCACCAAGTGAGGGCACCCGGACCGGCGATGCCCCGGGTGATGAAGACGATGATCCGGGCAAGGGCCGGCAGGAACCCGCCGCCGGCGACACCGGCGACGCGGATCCGGCCAAGGATGCCGGCTCCGCGGAAAGCGGCACCACTGACCCGCACCTGGGTGAACACCTTTCCGCCGAAGTACTGCGCGAGGAGCTGGCTTCCCGCCCGCATGAACTGGTGGGCGCTGCTGCGGCAGCCGCGGAATCAGGTTCCATCCCCACCGTGGCCGGACGCACCGTGGCACGGCGCGCAGCGACGCTCCTGACCCACAAGGCAGAACCGGCCGGCGACACCGACGATGCCCTGCCGCCGCTGCGCCCGCGCCGCTGGCTGGCCTGGTCAGTGGCTGCCGCCGCGCTGGTTGTGGTGGCTGTTGGCCTGTGGCTTGGCTACGCCTGGACACAAACCCGCTACTACGTGGGGGAATACGATTCCCGCGTGGCCATCTACAACGGGGTCTCCCAGCGGCTGGGGCCCATCCAGCTGTCCTCCCTTGAAGCGGTCACAGATATCCGGATGGACTCGCTGCCGCAGTTCTCGCAGCAGCGGGTGCGCCAAACGGTTCCTGCCAATGACCTTTACGACGCGCAGCGGATCGTCAAAAACCTGGAGCTCACGGGAACCACCTCCCCGGAAGAGGAGTGCCCCAAGCCTTCGGCCTCCCCCACTACGCCCGCCCCGTCTCCCAGCCAGCCGCCCGCCAGTGCCGCGCCACCGCCGCCGGCCCCGGACGCCGCCGCCCCTGCGCCCCAGCCGTCCGCGGCATCCCCCACACCCACCCCCACGATCACCTGCGAGGCGGCCAAATGAGCCAGGCAAGCAACACGCCCAAGCCGCGCCGCAACGTTGAACTGGTGTTGCTGGTGCTGGCCCTTGCCGTCGGCATCGGGGCCAACATGCTGGTGGGTGTCGACCAGGAAAAGGCATTCGACTCGGACTTCTGGTTCCAGTCCAGCCTCCTCGCCGTCGCGGCCCTGGTGTTCCATGGGGTCCTCCGCTTCCGCGCGAAATATGCGGATCCGGTAATACTTCCCATTGTGGTAGCTCTTAACGGCCTGGGCCTGGCCATGATCCACCGCCTCGACGCCCCCGGCGAAGACACCGGAAACAACCAGCTCCGGTGGACGCTGATCGCCATGGCGGTGGCCATGGCCGTTGTGTTCTTCCTGAAGGACCACCGCATCCTGCGCCGCTTCACGTTCATCTCCCTTGCGGCCAGCGCGCTGCTGCTGATCCTGCCGCTCGTCCCGGGCATCAGCGCAGGCGAGATCCTCGGCGCACGCGTGTGGATCCGGCTGGGCCCCATGACCTTCCAGCCGGGTGAGGTCGCCAAAATAACGCTGGCAATATTCTTTGCCGGGTACCTCTCCTCCAACCGGGACCTCATCCTGCTCGCGGGGCGGAAAATCGGCCCCCTGCAGTTCCCACGGTTCAAGGACATGGGCCCGATGATCACCGCATG
The DNA here is from genome assembly GCF_052046035.1 of Paenarthrobacter sp. 22069. Classification (NCBI taxonomy): domain Bacteria; kingdom Bacillati; phylum Actinomycetota; class Actinomycetes; order Micrococcales; family Micrococcaceae; genus Paenarthrobacter; species Paenarthrobacter sp. 22069. Next base: position 14,809 of record NZ_JBQEQF010000006.1, read on the forward strand.
GCTGGTGAGCATCGGCGTGCTGATCTTCCAGCGGGACCTCGGCTCGTCCGTCCTGTTCTTTGGCCTGTTCATCGTCATGATCTACGTGGCCACCAGCAGGATCAGCTGGGTGGTGATCGGTCTGGCCCTGCTTCTTGGCGGCGGGTTCGTGGCTGCCCAGGTGTTCTCCCACGTCCAGCAGCGGGTCTACGGCTGGCTCAACGCCTTCTCCCCGGACGTCTACGAGAACGGCAGCCGCCAGGTCATCGAAGGACTGTTCGGCATGGCCAACGGCGGACTTGTAGGCACCGGTCTCGGGCAGGGCAGGCCTGATCTTGTCCCCTTTGCCAACAGTGACATGATCATCGCCTCCCTGGGCGAGGAACTGGGCCTGATCGGACTGTTCGCCGTTGTCCTGTTTTACCTGTTGCTGTTCACCCGCGGATTCCGCGCCGCCCTCGGCACCCGTGACGCCTTCGGAAAGATGCTGGCCTGCGGTCTCTCCTTCGCCATTGCCCTGCAGTGCTTCGTGGTGATCGGCGGCGTCACCCGGCTTATTCCGCTGACGGGCCTGACCACACCGTTCCTTGCCGCCGGCGGATCATCCCTTCTGGCCAACTGGATCATCGTGGGTTTGCTCCTGTTGATCTCCCATGCAGCCCGCGGCCCGGTGGACACCACACCGCTGCCACCGGCCGGGGCAGCAGCGGCAAACGGCATTGACACTCCAACCGAGGCGGTGAAGCAGGCATGAACCAGGCAATCAGGCACTCCTGGGTGGCGGCGGTGGCCATGTTTGCGCTGCTGTTCGGCGCCATCAGCTTCGTCCAGGTTGTGGGCGCGGATGATCTGAAGACCAACCCCCTGAACCAGCGCGCCATCCTGCAGAACTACTGCAACGACCGCGGCGCGATCATTGTCGGCGGAACCCCGGTGGCGGAGTCGGCGGAAACCAACTCGGAGACCTGCAAGTTCCAGCGCACCTACCCCCAGCCCGAGCTCTATGCCGGGATCACCGGGTACTTTTCCAAGAACTACGGTGCCACCGGCCTGGAACAGGCAATGGGCGCGGAACTGGCCGGCAACTCCGACCAACTCTTCCTTGACCGGGTGGGCCAGCTCTTCCTTGGCAACCAGCCCAAGGGAGCGTCGGTGGAACTGACCATCGACCCCCAGATCCAGCAGCTTGCCTACAGCCTGATCCCGGACGGCCAGCGCGGATCGATCGTGGTCACCAACCCCAAGACCGGCGCCATTTTGGCCATGGCATCCAAGCCGTCCTACAACCCGAACCTCGCTGCCACGCAGGACGCCGCCGCCGAAAGCGCCAACATGAACGAACTGGTGAAGGTCCCGGGCATCAACCTGAACCAGAACGTCAGCGGCCCCACCGGCGAGCTCCTCGCCCCGGGGTCGGTCTTCAAGCTCGTGGACACGGCCGCTGCCCTGGCTTCGGGGAAGTACAACAAGGACAGCGTCCTGCCCAACCCCGCAGAGATGCCTTTTGACGGCATCCAGTACAAACTTCCCAACTACGCCGGCGGAAACTGCTACACCAAGGACACGGCCGGGTTCGCCTTCGCCCTGCAGCAGTCCTGCAACACCCCGTTCGCCAGCATCGCCTTGGACCTTGGCCGGGACGCCATCGCCGCCCAGTACAAGAAGTTCGGGTTCGGTGAGGACGTCGGGGACCAGCTGAAGCTTGGCCACGCAACAGGGAACGGGTTCCCTGACAAGCTGGACGCGCCCGGCCTGGCCCAGTCCGCCATCGGCCAAAAGGATGTCCGCGTGACACCGCTTCAGGTGAACATGATGACGAATGCCATCGCCAACGGTGGCGTCCAGATGGCGCCCAGCCTCGTCAAGACGCTGCGGGCCCCGGATCTGCGGGTCATTGATGAACCACAGCCGGCCCAGCTCAGGACATCCACCACCCCGGAGATCGCCAAGCAGATCACCGAGTGGATGACCAGCGTGGTCACTGACGGTATTGCCAAGGGAGCGGCGGTTCCCGGCGTGCAGGTCGCGGGCAAAACCGGCACCGCCGAACTCGGCAATGGAACCAACAACTCATGGTTCACCGGGTTCGCGCCCGCTGACAACCCCAAGGTCAGCGTCACGATCGTGGTGGAAGGCGTAGATATCTACGCGGGAGCAAAGCTGACCAGTCCTAATGCGAAGAAGATTTTTGAGGCGGTGTTGAATAAGTGAGGCCTACAACGGGAATCACCCTCGGCGGCAGATTCCAGCTGACCACGCGGATCGCGATTGGTGGCATGGGGGAAGTCTGGAAAGCCAAAGACCTCGTCCTGGGCCGCATCGTCGCCATCAAGGTGCTGAAGGAGGAGTACACCGGGGACCCCGGGTTCCTCCAGCGCTTCCGTGCGGAGGCCCGCCACACCGCCCTGCTGAACCACGTGGGCATCGCCAACGTCTTCGACTACGGCGAAGAGGAAGGTTCCGCCTACCTGGTCATGGAACTGGTCCCGGGCCAGCCGCTGAGCAGCATCATCGAGCATGAGCAGGTGCTGTCGCCGGACCGTACACTCTCGATCATCGCGCAGACCGCCCGCGCGCTTGCTGTCGCGCACGCCCAGGGCCTGGTCCACCGTGACGTCAAGCCAGGCAACCTCCTCATCACTCCCGATGGCAGGGTCAAGGTGACGGACTTCGGCATCGCCCGCCTGGCCGACCAGGTTCCACTCACCCAGACCGGCCAGGTCATGGGAACGGCCCAGTACCTTTCACCGGAACAGGCCACCGGGCAGACCGCCACCGGCTCCTCGGATATCTACTCACTGGGCGTGATCGGGTACGAGTGCCTCAGCGGGCACCGGCCCTTCTCCGGCGAGTCCCAGATCGCCATTGCCCTGGCACAGGTCAATGACGCCCCGCCGCCCCTTCCGGACATGCTGCCCTCTCCGGTGCGGGCGCTCCTGATGTCCATGCTCGCCAAGGACCCCAAAGAACGGCCTGCCAACGCCATCAAGCTTGCCGAAGCCGCGGAGGCCATCCGCAACGGCGATATCAGCGCCGCGCGTGCCGCCGTGCCCGGGATGCTCCTGTTCGACGCCGCCACCGGCCCCATCACTGCCCCGGTTGACACAGCCACCGCACCAACCGGTGTCATCGGCGCGCAGCACGATTCCGCCCCGACTGCCACCTCTGCCTTGCCGGTGCTGGGAGCCGGAGCCGTGGGTGCGGCGGCAGGCATGGCTGCCGGTGGCGCGGGCGCGGCTGATGCAAATGTCCCGCAGGGGCCCCTTGCCCGCGCGAATGCCCTTGCGGCCGAGCGGAACTGGGACCAGCAGGAGGAGGAAACTTACGACGACGCACCCTCCGACGAGCCCCGGCGGAAGGGCCGCAGCCCCTGGACCTGGCCCCTGGTGGCGCTGATCCTGTTGCTTCTGTTCGCGCTGGCAGGTTTCCTGCTGAACCAGATGGGCCTCTTCTCGCCGTCCGGCAATCCCACGTCCGGAACCACTACGAGCAGCGTGCCCTCCGCGTCGCCCTCGCCCACCCGGACCACACCGTCCGCAACTCCGACGCAGACCCAGAATACGCCCGCGCCTACACAGGAAACCGCACCGCAAACGGTGAATATTATCCCCGAGGCGTATCTGGGCAAGCCCTACCGAACTGCCCAGTCAGAGCTCTCTGCCCTCAACCTCGACGTCAGCGTCCAGCCACAGGTTGATCCCACGGCCACGCCTGGCACCGTCATTGGGTTGTCCCGGACCGGACGTGTCGAAGTTGGAACCCCTGTGGTGATTACCTATGCGGTGGCGCCGCAGACTTCTGCTCCACCTGCCCCCACCACCACCACGGCCCCCAAGCCGACGCCCACCACATCGTCTCCGGTGGCCGGCCCTACGCCAATTTCACCCCTGCCAACCTGTGCTGCCGGGCAGACGCCCGGAACGCCCCCAACCTGCACCCCATAACCGCCGGGACCACTAGTGAATGAGTCACCACGCACACCGCTGCACCGGGAGAACAGCCTCCCGGTGGACAACCGGCGCGTCCTGAGCGGCCGGTACGAGCTGGGGAGCCTCATCGGGCGCGGCGGCATGGCGGATGTGTACAGGGGAACGGACACGCGCCTGGGCAGGACGGTCGCCATCAAACTGCTCCGGCCGGACATGGCCAGGGACCCGCAGTTCCAGGCCAGGTTCAAGCGTGAAGCGCAGGCGGTGGCCGCCCTTAACCATCCCTCCATCGTGGCCATCTTCGATACGGGGGAACACCTGGTCCACGACGGCTCCGCGGAGGACGTGCGGGTGCCCTACATCGTGATGGAATACGTCGAGGGCAAGACGCTGCGCGACCTCATCCGCGCCAAGGACATCACCATCGACCACGCCATCGACTATTGCCTGGGCGTTCTGGGGGCCCTCGAGTACAGCCACAAGGCCGGAATCGTGCACCGGGACATCAAACCCGCCAACGTCATGTACTGCCAGGGCAGCAATTCCGTGAAGGTGATGGACTTCGGGATTGCCCGCGCCATCGCCGACTCCTCCGCCACCATGACCCAGACCCAGGCAGTGGTGGGAACAGCACAGTACCTGTCCCCCGAACAGGCCCGCGGCGAAACCGTCGATGCCCGCAGCGACCTCTACTCCGCCGCCTGCCTGCTCTACGAAATGCTGACGGCGCGGCCGCCCTTCGTCGGGGACAGCCCGGTGTCAGTGGCCTACCAGCACGTCAGGGAAATCCCGGAGCCCGCCAGCAGCCTTAATCCGCAGGTGTCGCCGGCGCTGGACAGCGTACTGGCCAAGGCCCTGCAAAAGAACCGGGATGACAGGTTCCAGGATGCCGCAGCGTTCCGCCGTGCCCTCAGGGCGGCGAAGGCCGGTGTCCCCGTACCCGCGGTGGCGGCCTCGGAGGCGCCCACCGATCCGAACGACCACGTCCCCCCGGTAGCACCGCCCACCGAGGCGTTCGCCGCAACCGGCGCGGGCTTCCTGGATGACGCACCCACCGGGCGCCTGGCGTCCACCAGTCTCTTCCATGACGACGGCGGCCCGGCCGTTCCGCTGGAACCTGCGGATGAACACGTCAAGGGTGGCTATGGGACAGACGCGTACGGGACGGCCGGCCCGCTCCCGCTCGGCTTCCCCCCGGAACGTGAGCGGACAAGCGGCCAGAAGTCCCGGCGTCGTGCATGGATCGCCACCCTGGTGATCTTTACCCTGCTGGTGCTGGCGGGCGGCGGCCTGTGGCTGTACCAGACTGTGAACCGTCCCGCACCGGCCCCGCCCAAGGTGCAGATCCCGGCGGTTGCCTCCATGACGGAGACGGTGGCGCTGCAGGAACTGTACAACGCCGGGCTTCGGCCCAGGATCGCCCGCTCGGCGAATGACACGGTGCCCAAGGGAACGGCCATCGGGACCGATCCGGCCGCAGGTGGTTCATTGGATCCCGGTGCCGAGGTGATCCTCAAGGTCTCCGACGGCCCCAGTTCCGTGAAGATCCCGGACAGCCTGCCCGGCAAGACCGAGGCCGCAGCCAGGGATATCCTGCGCCAGGCCGGTCTGGTCGGCGCGCCCTCGACCACCACCGCCAACAGCGCCACCGTCCCGGCGGGGATCGTCATCACCTCCACTCCGGCGCCGGGGCAAAGCGTTGCGGTTGGTACCAGCGTGGAACTCATTGTTTCCACCGGCAAGGTGGCTGTCCCGGAACTGCGCGGGCTGACGCGGGAGGAGGCCGAAGCTGCGCTGAAGGAGCTTAGCCTGGTCCCGGCGGTCACAGAAGTGGAAAACGCCCAGGTGGAGCCCGGCAGGGTGACAGATCAAAGCGACCCGGTCAACGCCGCGGTGGAGCAGGGCAAGACGGTGGCCATTGTTGTGGCCAAGGCTCCGCCGCCCCCGCCGTCCCCCACAGCAACGCCGACGCCGACACCCACCCCGACGCCGAAGCCCACCAAGAAGGAATGATGGCGCTGGGCCGCCGGGCCCTTGGGCTCCGCCCGACTGCCTCAGAAACTAGTGCTGGATCAGGGGGCTCAGTTTCGCCGCCCTTGCGGCGGCGCCCTTCATGCCCAACGACTCAAGCCAGTTGCCCAGCATCTGGTACCCGCCCTCGGTGAGGACGGATTCCGGGTGGAACTGTACGCCGCACAGCGGGGCAGTGCGGTGCTGCAGTCCCATGACCACGCCGGAAGCAGTCTGCGCCGTGACCTCAAGTTCCTCGGGAATGGACTCCCGGACAGCCGCCAGCGAGTGGTATCGGGTGGCCGTGATGGGGGAGGGGAGGCCGGTGAAGACGCTGGTGCCGATGTGCTCCACCTGGGAGGTCTTGCCGTGCATCAGCTCGGGGGCGTGCGTGACCTTGCCTCCGAATGCCTCCGCCAGCGCTTGGTGCCCCAGGCACACCCCGAACATGGGAACGCTGTTTTCACCGCACCACTTAATCAGTTCGATGCAGACGCCGGCTTCAGCAGGATTTCCGGGGCCGGGAGAAATCAGGACACCGTCGCGGGTGCTGGCAAGTTCTACCGCCTCGGCCAGCGTGACGTCGTCATTGCGGACGACGGTGGTTTCCGCGCCGAGTTCCTGGAGGTAGCCCACCAGGGTGTAGACGAAGCTGTCGTAGTTATCCACTACGAGGATCTTGGTTGTGGTCATGGCTGGTCTGTTGAACCAATCGTCGAGTCGGTGAATTGGGTGAAGTGGGACATCCAGGGGAACAGGAACTGGACCATCAATACCAGGGCAATGAAGATCAGTGCCAACGAGATGATGATCCTGAGCCAGAGCGGTCCAGGAAGGTGGCGGAAGATCCAGGCGTACACGGTCAGCTCCTTCCGGTCGCTGCTGCAACCTGCGCCGCGATCTCGGCCGGCGGGCCTGCTGAGGCAGGACGCCAGCTGTCCAGCAGGGCGTAGGCGATGATGCGTTCTTCCGCCCCAAAGCGGGGGTTGCAGCTGGTCATGGTCAGGTAGCTTTCGGTGGGCGTGGCGCCCGGCTGTGTCGGGACCGGTTCCAGGACATCGGTGCGGGAAGGCATCACGATCTGGTTGTTCCGGAACACGTAGACATAGAAGCCGTCCTTGGTCTGGACGTAGATCTTGTCGCCCGGCACCAGCGTATGGATGTTGTCCAGCACGGCGCCGTGCGTCTGGCGGTGGCCGGCGACGGCAAAGTTGCCCACGGCCCCCGGCATCGCCGTGTTGGTGTAGTGCCCCAGGCCCAGGGTGTCCAGAACGTCCTGGCTGGTGCCCTGGACGATCGGCCGGGTGTAGGTGGGCCCGAACCGGGGGATGTACATGATCCCGATTGTTCCGGCATGGCCGGGGGCGGTTCCGACGACGGGCTTGCCGAAATCCTCGCCGGCGGCAGGGGGCGCTGCGGGAGCTGTCGCAGCGGGTGCAGGAGCGGCCTTGCCGAGGTCCTGGGCGAATTCCTTGATGACCTGGCTCTGCTTGGCGTCGGATTCCACATTGGTCCACCAGAGTTGCCAGGCCACAAACAGCAGCAGGATCACGCCGGCGGTAATGAGGAGCTCGCCCAGCACCTGGATAGTGCCGCGCAGCAGGGCACGACGGGGGGCAGGCGCAGTGGCGGGCCCCGCCTTCTCCTGCAATACCACGCGTCCCCCTCCGGGCGTTCGCCCTGGGCACCGGGTGCCCATCAACTGCGGCTAGAATTGGCTGCTAGTAAGAATCCAGATTTGACCAAGATCGCGCAGACCGCTGGAAATTTCCTTCTTGCAGGATACCAAGCCCGGGACGCCGAGCTTGCCCAGTCCGCCAAGGAGAGCCAGTGCCCGAGTCAAAGCCTCGCAAGAAGACTGCCAGCACCGACAAGCCGGCTGCGGCGCAGACCTATAAGCCCAATCCCGTCTGGTTCAAGCCGGTCATGTTTGGCCTCATGATTATTGGGCTCCTCTGGATCATCACTTTTTATATCAGCGAAGGACGGTTCCCGGTTCAGGCCTGGCAGTCCTGGAACATCGTGGCCGGATTCGGGATCGCCATTATCGGGTTCCTGATGACCACACGCTGGCGCTCCTAGCACCGCGGAAACGCTGTTCTGAGGAGAACCCACTGACTCCCGAAACCGCCGGAGTGATCATCGGCGAGGACGGCCTGGCCCGGCCCGCCTGGGCTGCCGCGGATCCGCTTATGCGGAGCTATTACGACCACGAATGGGGCCTGCCGGTTACTGACGAGCAGGGACTGTACGAGCGGATCTGCCTGGAAGGTTTCCAGGCGGGTCTTTCCTGGGCCACTATCCTGCGGAAACGGCCGGCATTCCGGGCGGCCTTCGCCGGTTTCGATCCCGACGCCGTTGCGCGGTTCACCGATGATGACGTGGAGCGCCTGATGCTCGATCCCGGCATCATCCGCAACCGCCTGAAAATAGTTGCCACCATACGGAACGCCAGGGCCACGCTGGAACTACGGAACGACGGCGGCCTGGTGGACTTCGTCTGGGGCTTCCGTCCGGCCAGTACGCCGCGGCCACAGGTGGTCACGGAGATCCCGACGCAGTCGGCGGAGTCCATCGCTCTGTCCAAGGCGCTGCGCAAACGCGGTTTCACCTTCGTGGGTCCCACCACCATGTTCGCCCTGATGGAGGCGGTGGGCATCGTGGATACCCACCTGGTGGGAAGCCATCGCCGCGGATCCTCGGGAATTTGGCGGGACTAAGCGCCGGCCCGCCGGTTATCCCCAACTGTTGGGAAGGTTATCCACAGTGTGGATAAGGATTCGGGGATAACAGCGGCCAGCACACTGCATTGCCGGGTCAAGGCCAATTCGCTTTAAACCGGCCGTACAGATGCGGTTATTAACAGTGTGGAATACCTGTGGATAACAGAGGCCGCAGCCGTGGATACCTGCCTTGGCTGGGGAAGAGGAGCTACGGGCGGTCCCGCCTGACCGGGTGGTGGCTGGTAATGGACACCCTGTTGAAGGCATTCATCGTCACGGCGAGCCAGCTCACCGCGGAGAACTCTTCTGCCGTCAGGCACTCCCGTGCCAGCGCTTCTGCATGGTCCCGGGCCTGCTGCTCCGGGAGTTCGGTGATGCTTTCCACCAGTGCCAGGGCCGCCCTCTCCTTCTCGGTGAACAAGGCTGTTTCCCGCCATGCGGGGAGGACCGCCAGCCGCTGCGGACTTTCCCCGGCCTCGCTGGCCCGGCGCACGTGGAGGTCCAGGCAGTAGGCGCAGCCGTTGATTTGGGAGATGCGGACGTTCAGCAGTTCCAGCAGGCTGCGCCCGATACCGGCGTTTTCCGCGGCTTCCTGCACTTTAAGGCCAAGACCACTTATGGCCTTCCACAGATCAGGGTGCTGTTTGTCCAGGTAAAGGTGCTCGGTGACGCTCACGGGTGTCCCTGTCGGTAGGAGGCTTGGCAGAAAACCATCATAGGCAGGAGTAAGCCCGGGGCACGGGTCGTTATCCACTTACCAACATCGCAATACCCACAAGTTATCCACAACTGTGGGTAACCCCGTGGAAATCCCCCGGGCTGCGGGCCTTTGGGCTTACTCCTGTGGCGATTTCGCGCGGATGAACTACAGGTGTGTCACTTATTAACAGTGTTTATAAGGCTGTCGATAACCGTGCCAGTACTGGGGAAAGTAGCGCCCTGACGCGGCCTGAGGTCGTACTTTTCCACAATGTGGGCTGGGGCGCGGTGCTTATCCACTTACACACACCAAAATCCCCACAGGTTATCCACAGCTGTGGAGAAAACGAGCGGCAATCCACCTCCAGGTCTGTCAGGGGCCGGAACGGCGGCGATCGGCTGCTGAACTACAGCTGTGTAAGTTACGCACAATGTGGATAACCACTGTGGAAAACAAGGCTGCCCCCGGCACCAGGGGCGCCGGGGGCAGTTTCGGAGCAGGGAGTCAGCCGCTACAAGGTCACCCTCAGCCAGCTCAGGGCGATCAGCAGCACAACCACGCCGGCCAGGCCCAGGCCCTGAACAAGGCCACGGCGGCCTCCGCGCGGTGCGTAGGCCAGGACGGCAGCGCAGAGTCCGCCGGTGATGAGGCCGCCAAGGTGTGCCTGCCACGCGATGTGGGGGATCAGGAAGCCGATGACGCCGTTGATGGCGATCAGGATCCACAGTTGCCGGGTATCACCGCCGCGCTGCCGTTGAACCAGCAGCATGGCACCGAAGAGGCCGAAGATTGCGCCCGATGCTCCTACCAGCCCGACGAGGCCCTGTCCGGGCACGAGCAGCGGGTTGAGCAGCAGGTATCCCACCGACCCGCCGACGGCGGAGATGAGATACACCGCGAGGAACCGGGCGCGGCCCAGCACAGGCTCCAGGGCCTGGCCGAAGATCCACAGCGTGTACATGTTCAGCAGGATGTGCAGCACCGAGTCCGGGGAATGCAGAAAGGCCGAGGTGAGCATGCGCCACGGCTCAAAGGCACCGTACTGGGGTGCAGTGAAGATGTTGTTGTAGGCGAACTGCTTGTAAACCCACTGATCGGGGATCAACATTTGCAGCGCGTAGACAACCACGCAGGCCGCGATGATCCCGTACGTCACCAATGGTCTGCCGGTGGCAACGGCGCCGCCATAGACGGTCCGTACCCCCGGCGTCGTACCTTTTGTTTCGTTGACACAGTCAACGCATTGGAATCCGACGGCGGCCGCCCGCTGGCAGTCCGGGCACGCCGGGCGTCCGCAGCGCTGGCAGCGCACGTAGGACGGCCGGTCCGGATGCCGTGGGCAGACCGGGACCTGGGCGGACGGCTCGGCCGACGGAATTCCGTAGCTCATGGAGGAGCGTTACAGCTGTTCGATGTCGATGCTGTTGATGGTGACGTCCTCCACCGGGCGGTCACCCATGCCGGTGCGGACACCCTCGATCGCGTCAACGACCTTCCGGGACTCTTCATCAGCCACTTCACCGAAGATGGTGTGCTTGCCCTGGAGCCAGTCCGTGGGGACGGTGGTGATGAAGAACTGTGAACCGTTGGTGCCCTTGCCCATCTGGATGCCGGCGTTGGCCATGGCGAGCTTGTAAGGCTGGTTGAAGTTCAGTTCGGGGTGGATCTCATCGTCGAAGCGGTAGCCGGGGCCGCCGGTTCCGCGGCCCAGCGGGTCGCCCGCCTGGATCATGAAGTCCTTGATGATGCGGTGGAAGATAGTTCCGTCGTAGAGCGGCGTGCCGGTCCTGTCCTCGCCGGTTTCCGGGTGCGTCCACGCCTGCTCGCCGGTGGCAAGCCCCGTGAAGTTCTTGACCGTCTTGGGCGCGTGGTTGCCGAAGAGGTTAACCACGATGTCGCCGAGGCTCGTGTGGATGGTTGCTTTTGCAGTTGCGATGGCAGTCATAGGCTCCATTCTCCCATGCCTGTTATGGCTGGCCACGGCTGCGGGGGCAGTTCCGCGCTGGGTGAAATCACCCTAAAATCCGCAGAGTGAATAGCCCGTGATGATCTGGGCACGTAGGCTAACGACAGAACCGTCACATTAATCGGGAGGTAGTTGTGAAGAAATCGGATCGTATTGCCCGTGACCTTGAGCAGTCGGTCACCAGTGCCGTGGAAAACGCCAAGGATTGGGCGGCCCCCCGGGTGGAAGCTGCCGTGGACTGGGCGGTTCCCCGCCTCCAGCACAGCCTGGACACTGCATCTCCGAAGATCCAGGAGGGCTTGAAGACCGCGGCCCACAGCCTGGCTGACGGTGTTGCCACCGTAACCCCCCGGATCCAGGACGGCCTGGCCCAGCTGGCTCCCCGGATCAACGACGTGGTGGACAATGCCTCGCCGAGGCTTCACGACGCCCTGGACAAAGCCACGCCCGTTGTCCTGAACGCCCGTGACCGCGTTGTGGTGGAGTACCTGCCCAAGTTGTCGGACCAAATCGGCGTGGCCTCGGGGGCAGTACACCGCACGCTGGAAAACACACCGGCACGGGTGGATGCCGTCGCTCAGAAGCTGGGCGACGTTGGACTCATCCATGCCCTCCAGGAACAGGCACAGGCAACCGGCACGCAGCTGAAGGCAGCCGCAGCAGGGGCCAGCCGTGCCGTGGACGCGCAGCTGGCACAGCCGGAGAAGCCGAAAAAGCGTGGGTGGCTGGTCTTCGGTGTGATTGCCGCTGCAGTGGCCGCCGGCGTAGCCGCCTGGAAGGCCTCCAAGCCGGTTGAGGATCCCTGGAAGACCCCATCACCGGTCACCCCGACTCCTGCCCCCGTTCCGGCAACCACCGTCAGCGACGTCAAGGACAGCACTGCTGACGCCGCCGATCAAAGTGCCGCCGCTGCCGGTCCTGCCGCAGGTGCAGCCGCCCCGACGGCCGCGGATACAGCGGAAGCCGTGAAGGATTCTTCCGCCGAGGCCGCGGAGAAGGCCAAGCACGTGGCGGACGACTCCGCGGAAGGTGCAGACACTGCCGCCAAGGATGACAAGGGCACCAGCCAGGCCTAGGTTTGCATCGGCACAGCCACAGGAAGGGCCCCGCTTTACGGCGGGGCCCTTTTTTGTGCCCTGTGCTGCCGCGGGCAGCACCAGCCCTGATGCTAGATTTGAAGTGATGCCAGCCAACCAATCCTCCGGGGATACCGTGAATGACGCCGCCGCCGTAGAGCTTCGCGTGTCCATTGTGATCCCCGCGTATAACGAGGAGAGCGTAATACGGCAGTGCCTGATAGCTGCCATCTACCAGTCCGTTCCGGCACACGAAATCATTGTGGTGGACAACCTCTCCAAGGACCGGACCGCTGACATCGTCCGCCAGATGCAGTTGGAGTACCCCGAAAGCCCCATCATTCTCCTGAGCCAGGACCGGGAGCAGGGATTGATCCCCACCCGCAACTTCGGCCTGGACAGCGCCACCGGGGACGTCCTGGGCCGCATCGACGCGGACTCGATCGTGGAACCGGACTGGGTGGAACAGGTGCAGAAGGCCTTCGCGGATCCGGCCGTCCAGGCTGCCACCGGTCCGGTCGTTTACTACGACATGCCGATGCGCCGTTTTGGCCTCAAGGCGGACGACAAGATGCGCCAGCTCATGCTGAAGCTGGCCAAGCACCAGTACCATTTTCTTTTTGGTTCCAACATGGCCCTGCGCGCCTCCGCCTGGGAAATCATCCGCTCAGAGACCTGCCGGGACGAAAAGGACGAGATGCACGAGGACATCGATCTGTCCCTGCACCTGGCCGAACACGAACTTCCCGTCCGCTACTGGCCCCAGATGGTGTCCGGTATGTCGGCACGGCGGTTGGAGGATTCCCCCCGAGACTACCGCTACTACGTGACCCGCTTTGACCGGACCTATAAGGCCCACAACGTCCGGAAGATGGCGCTCAAGGCGCCCATGGTGGTGTTCTTCTCGGTGTACTTCCCTGCCAAGCTCCTTCGGGCCATTCATACCGTCAATACGGCGCAGCCCGTCCGCCGCGGTGGCCAGTAGGCCCGCCCGCCCCAGCCAGTCGGGACCCGCTAGTCCGTCCCCAGCTCTGCGAGCCGTTCCGACGGCGGTTCCTCCCCGGGCGGGAGGCCCCGGCTTCCGGTCCGCCCGCGCCTGCTTCTCTGCCCCAGGACCACGACGGCGAGCCCAGCCAGGATGAGGCCGAGTCCCGCGTAAGTCCCGGCCGGCAGGGTCTCGTGCAGGAACACGGCAGCCAGCAGTGCCGCCCCGGGGATTTCCAGCAGGATGATCATGGACACGATCAGGGGGCTCATGGTGGCCAGCAGGTGGTTGAACGCGGTGTGTCCTACCAGTTGTGCGCACACAGTGATCGCCGCGATCCCCAGCCATCCGGCGGGCTCGAACCCGGCCAGAGGCTGGCCGGCAACAAGGGCCAGCAGGGCCACCAGGGCGGCGCACATCCCGTAGCACAGGGTGGTGTAGGTTCCCGTGGTCATGCTTTGCCGCGCCTTCCCACCGGCCAGCGTGTACAGCCCCGCCAGTGCACCGCCGGTCACGGCCAGCAGGTCCCCCGTAAGGGCCTGCGGCGAGGTTCCCATGTCGAAACCGGTGATCGCCACTACGCCGCCGAAAGCGATCCCCAGCCCGGCAAGGACCTGCCAACGGTGGCGGGTCCCCCGGATGAGCTGGAAAACGGCAATCCAGGCCGACTGCAGGCAGACCAACGCCGTGGCTGCTGCCACGGAGGTAAGTTGCAGGGATGTGATGAAACAGGCGAAGTGCAGGGCAAGCGCGACGGCGGCCAGCAGCGACCAGCGGAATTCCCGGCTGGTGATCCTGCGGAATTGGGCCGGCTCCCGGACCAGGGTGGGAGAGGCCATGACCGCGGCGCCGATGGCGTTTCGCCAGAAGGCGATGGCCAGGGCGCTGACACTGGTGGCACCAAGAGTGGCCGCGATCAGGGGCCCGGATGATGCGACGCCCAGGACCCCCAGGGCCGCGAAGAAGAAGTTCAATCCACACCCCTGGTACTGATCGCCGGCGGAAGAGGCAAACGAAAAGTCCCGGCCAGCACTGGTGCTGACCGGGACTTTCTCATGGTGGAGGCACGGGGACTCGAACCCCGAACCCCCTGCTTGCAAAGCAGGTGCGCTACCAATTGCGCCATGCCCCCATAAGAAGCAACCCGTCCATCATACCCTGAAACCAAGGAGCCTTTGACCGGCTCCCGGCGCGGGCCTCCGGGCTAGTCCACCTTGTCGGTTGACTTGCTCCAGACTGTCTTCCGGGCTTCGGATTCCTGTGCTTTACGGTAGACCAGGACACTTGCGATTGCCGCTGCCAATACAAGCAACTTCTTCACATGCTCCCCGTTCCGATCCAGTACCGGTAGAAACCGGACCAAACCTCCGTTTGAAACCTGCACAGGTTCCGTGGGCGTACCAGGACTTGAACCTGGGACCTCTTCGTTATCAGCGAAGCGCTCTAACCGCCTGAGCTATACGCCCCGATCCCTCATCGGGCCGAGACATGACTTTACAGCACACCCCGGCCCGATCTCAAATCGGGCATTTCCACCGGCCAGCTGCCGGCGGAAACGGCGTCCTAATCGTCAGTGAGGGTAACCCCTATACCGCCCACAAGGGTGGCAGAGATGTTGTAGAGGACAGCGGACAGCATGGACAGGGCAGTCAGCAGGACCACGTTGACCACGGCAATGATGGTGGCGAAGGAGGCCACCTGTCCCAGCGAGGCCACCTTCTTCAGTTCGAAGCCGCCGCTTTCAGAACCGGCAAGCGTTCCGAGCAGGCTGTCCACCTGGTCGAAGATGCCGGTCAGGTCGAGGACGGTCCACAGAACGATGGCAGCCACCACAGTGACGATGCCCAGGGCGACCGAGAGCAGGAATGCCATCTTCAGGACGGACCACGGGTCCACCTTGCTGATCAGCAGCCGGGCACGGCGGACTTTGGCTTTGGGTGCGGGCTTCACCAGCCCGGGACCCCCCTGGCTGGAGCCCTGCGCAGGACGCTGGCCCGCCGGAGCGGGGCGCCCCGGCTGGCCGGGCTGGCCCTGGAGAGGCCGCTGGCCGGGCTGCGCCGGCCGGTCGCCCTGCTGCGGACGCTGGCCGGGAACAGCAGGACGCTGGCCCGGCGCGCCGGCAGGAGCTGCCGGGCGCTGCTGCGGACGTACGGGGGCGTTCACGCGGGGTGCCGCTGAAGGCCGGCTCCCGTCGGGAACAGTACTGTTCGGCTTGGGAAATGAGTCGGAATTACTCACTCGTTACCTCCGTGTTGTCTTCGTTCGGCTCAGCGTCGCCCGAGGCGTCCTCTGACTCAACGGCCGGTGATTCTTCTGCCAATGCTGGCACGGCGGATTCCCCAGCGGTGCCGCCATCTTCAGCCAACGTTACGTCATCGCCGTCGGATTCCTCGTCCTCGAGACCGCGTTCGCTGTTGCGCGCCACCTCGATGATCCGGTCATTCCTGTCCGGCTTGGCGAAGATGACGCCCATGGTGTCACGGCCCTTCGCCGGTACTCCGGCGACAGAGGAGCGGACAACCTTGCCGCCCTCCATGACCACCAGGACTTCGTCCTCTTCCTGGACGATGAGGGCACCCACAAGATGGCCGCGCTCCTCCTGGTACTTGCCCACCTTGATGCCAAGCCCGCCACGGCCCTGCAGGCGGTACTCCTCCACCGCGGTGCGCTTGGCGTACCCGCCCCCGGTCACGATGAACACGAACGATCCGTCCGTAACCACGTCAGCGGCCAGCAGTTCGTCGTCCTCGCGGAACTTCATGCCGGTGACACCGGATGTGGCCCGGCCCATGGGGCGCAGGGCGTCATCGGTGGCCGTGAAGCGGATCGACTGGCCCTTGCGGGACACCAGGAAGAGGTCGTCGGTTTCCGAGACGAGCTGGGCGGAGACCAGTTCATCGCCGTCGCGCAGGTTGATGGCAATCACGCCGGCGGAGCGGTTGGTGTCGTAGTCCTCCAGCCGGGTCTTCTTCACCAGTCCCCTCTTGGTGGCCAGCACCAGGTACGGGGCCTGCTGGTAGTCCCTCAAGTCCAGGACCTGGGCGATGTGCTCATCGGGCTGGAATGCCAGCAGGTTGGCCACGTGCTGTCCCTTGGCGTCGCGGCCTGCCTCCATCAGCTCGTAGGCCTTGGCACGGTAGACGCGCCCCAGGTTGGTGAAGAACAACAGCCAGTGGTGGGTGGTGGTCACGAAGAAGTGCTCCACCACGTCGTCGCCGCGCAGCTGGGCACCCTTGATGCCCTTGCCGCCGCGCTGCTGTGACCGGTAGTTGTCGCTCCGGGTCCGCTTGACGTAGCCGCCGCGGGTGATGGTGACCACCATCTCCTCTTCGGGGATGAGGTCCTCCATGGACATGTCGCCGTCGTAGCCCATGAGTATCCGGGTGCGCCGGTCGTCGCCGTGCTTCTCCACGATCTCGCCCAGCTCCGAGCTGATGATTCCGCGCTGGCGTTCCTCGGAGGCAAGGATTCCCTTGTACTCGGTGATCAGGGCTTCGAGTTCTGCGTGCTTTTCCTGGATCCGCTGGCGCTCCAGCGCGGCCAGGCGCCGCAGCTGCATGTCGAGGATGGCCCGTGCCTGGATCTCGTCGATGTCCAGGAGTTCCATGAGCCCGTCGCGCGCGGCTTCGGTGGTGCTGGAAGCCCGGATGAGGGCGATGACCTCGTCCAGCATGTCCAGTGCCTTCAGGAGGGCCCGCAGGATGTGGGCTTCTTCCTCGGCCTTGCGCAGGCGGTACCGGGTGCGGCGCGCGATGACGTCCATCTGGTGCGTCACCCAGTGGCGGATGAACGCGTCCAGGCTCAGCGTCCGGGGCACGCCGTCCACGATGGCGAGCATGTTCGCCGAGAAATTGCTCTGCAGTTCGGTGTGCTTGTAAAGGTTGTTCAGCACCACCTTCGGCACGGCGTCCCGCTTGAGAACGATGACCAGGCGCTGGCCGGTGCGTCCGGACGTCTCGTCGCGGAGGTCGGCGATGCCCTGGATCTTGCCGTCCTTGACCAACTCGGCGATTTTGATGGCCAGGTTGTCCGGGTTGGCCTGGTACGGAAGCTCCGTGACCACCAGGCAGGTGCGGCCCTGCAGTTCCTCCACGGCAACCACTGCGCGCATGGTGACGGAACCGCGGCCTGTCCGGTAGGCATCCTCGATGCCCTTGTGGCCCAGGATGGTGGCACCGGTGGGGAAATCGGGTCCCTTGATCCGTACCAGCAGTTCCTCGAGCAGTTCCTCGCGGCTGGCTCCCGGGTTGGCCAGGTACCACTGGACGCCGTCGGCCACTTCCCGCAGGTTGTGCGGCGGGATGTTGGTGGCCATGCCAACGGCGATGCCGGAGGAGCCGTTGACCAGCAGGTTGGGGAACCGGGACGGCAGGATGGTGGGTTCCTGGTTCTTGCCGTCGTAGTTGTCCTGAAAGTCGACTGTTTCCTCGTCGATGTCCCGGACCATTTCCATGGCCAGGGGGGCCATCTTGGTTTCGGTGTAACGGGGCGCCGCTGCGCCGTCGTTGCCCGGCGAACCGAAGTTGCCCTGGCCGAGCGCCAGGGGGTAGCGCATGGTCCAGTCCTGGATCAGGCGCACCAGGGCGTCGTAGATCGCGGTGTCGCCGTGCGGGTGGTACTGGCCCATGACCTCGCCCACCACGCGGGCGCACTTGTTGAAGGAACGGTCCGGGCGGTAGCCGCCGTCGAACATCGCGTACAGCACCCGGCGGTGGACGGGCTTGAGGCCGTCGCGGACGTCGGGGAGGGCACGGCCGACGATGACGGCCATGGCGTAATCCAGGTAGGAGCGCTGCATTTCCGTCTGCAGGTCCACCTGTTCAACGCGGTCGACCAGCACGTCGCCCTCAAGAACGGTGTCCGGAGTTCCTTCCTCAGGAGCGGAATTCTCGGGTGTTTCGTCGCTCATTGTTTATTTTCCGTTTCAGGTATATGTCTGGTTCCGAATACTTTGGAGCGGGTCCTTAGATGTCCAGGAACCTGACGTCCTTGGCGTTCTGCTGGATGAAGTTGCGGCGTGACTCAACGTCCTCGCCCATCAGGACGGAGAAGATCTGGTCTGCGGCAAGGGCGTCGTCCATGGTGACCTGCAGCAGGGTGCGGCGGTCCGGATCCATGGTGGTGTCCCACAGTTCCGTGTAGTCCATTTCGCCCAGGCCCTTGTAGCGCTGGATGCCGTTGTCCTTCGGGATGCGGCGGCCGGCAGCCTGCCCTGCAACCAGCTTGGCATCGCGTTCGCGGTCGCTGTACACGTAGTCGTGCGGCGCATTCGACCACTTGATGCGGTACAGCGGCGGCTGCGCGAGGTACACGTAGCCGTTTTCGATGAGCGGCCGCATGTAGCGGAACAGCAGGGTCATCAGCAGCGTGGTGATGTGCTGGCCGTCGACGTCGGCGTCTGCCATGAGGACGATCTTGTGGTACCGCAGCTTGGCCAGGTCAAAGTCCTCGCCGATACCGGTACCGAAGGCCGTGATCATGGACTGGACTTCCGCGTTCCCCAAGGCCTTGTCCAGGCGGGCGCGCTCCACGTTCAGGATCTTGCCGCGCAGGGGCAGGATGGCCTGTGTCTCCGGGTTGCGGCCGCGCTTGGCGGAACCACCGGCGGAGTCACCCTCCACGATGTAGACCTCGCACTTTTCCGGGTTCTTGGAGGAGCAGTCGGAAAGTTTGCCGGGCATGCCGAAGGACTCAAGCGGGCTCTTGCGCCGGGCGTTGTCGCGGGCCTTGCGCGCCGCCATCCTGGCCTGCGCGGCCGAGATTGCCTTGCGGATCACGTCACGGGCGGGCCCCGGATTGCGCTCCAGCCAGTCGCCCAGACCGTCAGTGACCACCCGCTGGACAAAGCCCTTCACCTCGGAGTTGCCCAGTTTGGTCTTGGTCTGGCCCTCGAACTGGGGCTCGGCGAGCTTGACGGAGATGACGGCTGTCAGGCCCTCGCGGATGTCGTCGCCCGTGAGGTTGTCGTCCTTCTCCTTGATGATGCCTTTTTCCCGGGCGTACCTGTTGATGAGGGACGTCAGGGCGGCCCGGAAGCCTTCTTCGTGGGTGCCGCCTTCATGGGTGTTGATGGTGTTGGCGTAGGTGTGCACGCTTTCGGAGTAGGCGCTGGTCCACTGCATGGCCATTTCCAGCGCGATGCTGCGCTCCGTGTCCTCGGTTTCGAAGGCGATGACGTCCTCGTGGACCACCTCCACCTTCTTGCCCGAGTTGAGGTGCTTGACGTAATCCAGCAGGCCTTCGTCGTACTGGTAGACCACGGTGCGGTGCTCGGCGCTGACTTCGCCCTCAGTGCTGAGGTCGTCGAGGTCAAGGTCGCCGTCGTTGTTGCCCGCTTCTGCCTCACGCTCGTCCGTCAGCGTGATGCGCAGGCCCTTGTTCAGGAATGCCATCTGCTGGAAGCGGGCGCGCAGCGTTTCGAAGTCGAATTCGGTGCTTTCGAAGATCGCCGGATCCGGGTAGAAGGTCTGGCTGGTGCCGGTGGCATCCGTCTCTTCGCCCTTGACCAGGCTTCCCTGTGGCTTGCCGCCGTCGGCGAAGGACATCCGCCAGACGTGGCCCTGCCGGCGCACTTCCGTGTCCACGCGGCTGGACAAGGCGTTGACCACCGAAATACCCACACCGTGGAGACCGCCGGAAACGGCGTAACCGCCGCCGCCGAACTTGCCTCCGGCGTGCAGGATGGTCATGACCACTTCGACCGTGGGCTTGTGCTCGGTGGGGTGCATGTCCACCGGAATGCCGCGGCCGTCGTCCACCACTTTGACGCCGCCGTCGGCCTGCAGGACTACTTCGATGTGGCTGCAGTAGCCTGCCAGTGCCTCGTCAACAGAGTTGTCCACCACTTCGTAGACCAGGTGGTGGAGACCGCGCGGGCCAGTGGAACCGATGTACATGCCGGGGCGCTTGCGGACGGCTTCGAGGCCTTCAAGGACAGTGATGTCGCTGGCGCCGTATTCACGGGGGGTGACAGCCTCAGTGGGGGTATCAGGGGTGGGGCCATCCTCGACTGCGTTTTCTGCTGCCAGAATATCTGTATTGTCGTTAGCCACAGGCGCTGTCGACTCCTCTGTTCTCGATGGTAGCCGGCCGGTTCCTCTTCCCAGGGAAAAGCCACCCGCCAACAGGCACAAACTTATGGCGCCGGTGACTTGCTGACGGTCCGTGGTCCACACCCCGTGCGGGAAACGCGCGGAGAACGGACCCAGTCAACGTCTCACCCGCGCCCAGTTATCTGTGTCAATTCTACCGCGAACAGCTCCAGAACCCCGCATTCCAGGCCCGTGCGGAGCAGTGAACATGGCTGTGCGAGGCTCTTGGCCCGGCCTAGAGCGGCTTCGCGGTGGGCCCTCCGGGTGCCTATACACGCTCCGGGGCTTTCAGCGCTCTACACGCCGTTCGGCCGAGTTTCAAGAGCCGGCGTCCCGGCTATCCGTACGTGTCACGTGGTCCACGGCCGTTGACGCTCCGTCCGCCCTTGCGCCAGCTTGGTGCTGACGGACCCAAAACCTGGATGCTGGTTACCACGCCGTCACCCAGTTCACGGCGGAATTTCTCCAGCAGGCTGGTGCTCAAGAGCCGCAGTTGGGTGGCCCAGGCCGTGGAATCGCACCGGACGTGCAGGGTAGTGTCGGTGAAACTTTCGGGCGTGCAGTGGGCGGAGATTTCCGGCCCCACCAGCGTTGCCCACTCAGCCATGACGGAGCCCACCGCCACCGGCGACGTCCAGCCCCGTTCCGCCACGAGCCGGCCGACGACCTTTCCCAGGCCCAGCGGATCGCGGCCGGTGGCATGGAACTGGCTAAAGCCGCGGGTGTCACGGATGCTGCCCCTGGTCTTTTGCGAACCGGGCCGCGCCACTTTCCGGCGCACTTCGCCGCGCGCGGCGGCCGCCTCGCGCATGCGGTTAAGCGCGGCCTGCGGGGCATCGATGTGGTCGGGCTCGCGGCCGGGCTGAAGCCCGCCGCCCTGCTCACTGCTCATCGATACCTCCCGGGATGACCTTCACCCGCCGCCCGGACAGTTCCTCCGGAATATCGGCGTCGACGGCGGCGGTCACCAGGACCTGTTCCGCGCCGGAGACTATTGCCGCCAGTTTACGCCTGCGCTGGACGTCCAGTTCGGCAAAGACGTCATCCAGAATGAGGATGGGTGCCGACCCCCCGGTCCGGGCGTCGTCGAGCATGACGTAGTAGGAGGCCAGCCGGAGGGAGAGGCACATGGACCAGGTTTCCCCGTGGGACGCATAACCTTTCGCGGGCGCCTGGCCCAGCGCCAGTTCCAGCTCATCACGGTGCGGGCCGACGAGGGATATGCCCCGTTCCAGCTCCTTTTTCCGGGATTCGGCGAACGCCTTGACGTAGCGGTCCGTGAGTTGGTCCACCGACAACAGGCGCAGGTCATCCTCAACGGCTAAAGCACCGCCATCCGCGGTGAGCCGCCCTGGTCCGGCGGGGAGGCCGTCGTCGTCCATCTGGTTCTGGAGGGTTGACCGGTAGGTGGCGTCAGCCGGCTTGGACCCGTCGGTGAGCTGCGCGTACGCCCGGGCAAGGTGCGGTCGGAGCCGTTCCACCAGTTCCAGCCGGGCATGCAGCAGCTCAGCCCCGGCGCGCGCCATGTGCAGGTCCCATACGTCCAGGGTCGACTCGTGCGCTGCGGTGAAACGTCCCGAGCGTGCCGATTTCAGTAAGGCGTTGCGCTGCTTGAGTACGCGGTCGTAGTCGCTGCGGGTGGCGGCATGGTGCGGGATGAGGCTCGCCAGCAGCTCGTCCAGGAACCGGCGGCGGTTGGAGGGGTCACCCTTGACCAGGGCCAGGTCCTCGGGGGCGAAGAGGACAGTCTGGCAGATGCCCAGGAGGTCCCGTGCGCGCACCGGGTTGCTGCGGTTGATGCGGCCACGGTTGGCCCTGCCCGCGTTGATTTCCAGCTCCAGGACCGTTGTTTGGCTGCCGCGGACCACCCGGGCCCGGACCAGTGCCCGTTCCGTGCCGAACCGCAGCAGCGGGGCGTCGGAACTGACCCGGTGCGAACTGAGGGTGGCCAGGTAGCCGATCGCTTCCATCAGGTTGGTCTTGCCGATGCCGTTGGATCCCACCAAGACGGTCACGCCCGGGCCCAGCGGGAGGTCCACCTGGGCGTAGCTGCGGAAGTCGGTCAGTGAGAGGTGTTCCAGATACACGTGGTTGTCGGCAATTCTGGGGACGCTGCAGGTCCCCGCTGGTACTACTTGGCGGGACGGGTTGCGTGGCCACCGAACTGGTGGCGCAGCGCGGACACCATCTTCATGGCCGGCGAGGTGTCTTCGCGCGACGCGAAGCGTGCGAAGAGCGCCGCCGTGATCGCCGGCGCCGGAACGGCGTTGGCGATTGCTTCCTCCACGGTCCACCGGCCCTCGCCGGAATCCTCCACATAGTCATCGATCGACGCGAGCCCCGGGTCCTCGTCGAGCGCCTTGACCATCAGATCCAGCAGCCATGAGCGCACGACGGTGCCTTTTTGCCAGGCCCGGAACGTCCCCGGAAGATCGGTGACGATCTCTTTGGCGGCGAGCAGTTCGTACCCTTCGGCGTATGCCTGCATCAGCCCGTATTCGATGCCGTTGTGCACCATCTTGGCGTAGTGGCCGGCACCAATGCCGCCCACATGGACGAAGCTGTCGGCCCTATCGCCTTCGGGACGGAGCGCGTCAAAGACCGGCAGGGCACGTTCAATGTCCGCGGCGTCACCGCCAGCCATCAGGCCATAGCCGTTCTCCAGGCCCCACACACCGCCGGATACGCCACAATCGGCGAAACGGATGCCCTTGGCAGCCAGGAGTTCACCGTGCTTCTGGTCTTCCGTGAACCGTGAGTTGCCGCCGTCGATCACCAGGTCACCCGGCTCCAGCTTGTCGCTGAGCTCAGTGATGACGGCATCGGTGATGTCGCCGGAGGGAACCATCACCCAGATGATCCTGGGCGTCGGAACAGCGGCGATCAATTCCTCAACGGTAGCGGCATCCGTGACGTCGGGATTGCGATCGTAGCCGGTGACCTCCACGCCGCCCTTGCGCAGGCGCTCACGCATGTTGAATCCCATTTTGCCGAGGCCGATCAATCCAATGTGCATGGTGGAACTCTTTTCTGCGCTAGTGGGGACTAGTTGGGAAGTCGGACCGGCATGACGAGGTAACGGTAGTCATCCTGGTCCTCGCCGTCAGCGTCCGCCTGGGCGGTGATCATGGCGGGTTTCGGGGCCGTGGTGAACGAGAAGCGGACGAATTTGGTCTCGATGACGCTCAAGCCCTCGATCAGGTAATGCGGGTTGAACGCCACCGTGATGTCATCACCTGACAGCTGGGCTTCAAGCTCCTCCGACGCCTGGGCGTCCTCTCCGGTGCCGGCGTCCAGGTTCAGCAGGCCGTTGGTGAAGGCGAGCCGTACAGGGGTGTTGCGTTCGGCCACGAGGGACACGCGGCGCACCGCCTCCACCAGTTCCTGGGTCTGGACGGTGGCGTGGATGGGGGTGGACTCGGGGAAGAGTGAGCGGATCTTCGGGTAGTCGCCGTCCACCAAGAGTGACGTGGTGGTGCGGCCGCCGCTTTCGAAGCCGATGAGGCGGCTGTCGTCGTCCGCAAGGGCCAGGTTGATGTCCCCGCTGTTGCCCAGGGTCTTTGCTACTTCGTTGAGGGTCTTTGCCTTAACCAGGGCGCTGGTGGAGACGCCCGGGGTAACCGGCTTCCACGGCACTTCGCGCATGGCGAGCCGGTAGCGGTCCGTGGCCAGCAGGGTGATCAGGTCGTCCTCGATCTCCATCCGGACACCGGTGAGGATGGGGAGCGTGTCATCCTTGCTTGCCGCGATGATGACCTGGGAAACAGCCTGGGCGAAGGCGTCGCCGGGAACGGTTCCGCTGATGGCGGGCAATGCAGGAAGCGGAGGATATTCGGCCTCCGGCATGGTGGCCAGGTGGAAGCTGCTTCGGCGGCACGTGAGGGTGACTTTGTTGCCGTCGGTTTCGACGTCCACAGGTGCAGAAGGCAGGCTGCGGCAAATGTCTGCCAGGAGGCGCCCGGAAACCAGGATGGTGCCCTCGTCCCTGATGTCCGCCGCGATGTTCAGCCGCGCCGATGTTTCGTAGTCGAAGCTCGAGAGGCTGACGGTACCGGCTTCAGCTTTCAACAGGAGGCCGGAGAGTACTGGTACTGGCGGCCGCGGAGACAACGAGCGGGCTGTCCAGGTGACGGCTTCTGCCAGGACGTCCCGATCGACTCTGAACTTCACGGAAGGGTGCCGCCTTTCATTACTGCTGCCATGTAGACCCGGGAATTTCGTGCGGAAACTCCGGAAGAAGTTGGACCCACCCGGGTTGGTGCATGGTCCGTTGAGTTCGAAACCACACGAAAACCCAGGGATGGGAGCGCTGCTGACAGCTTAGCCGGAAGATCCGGGATTAACCCATCCCCGGACCCGGCCCCATCCCTCCCGGGGGCCGGCAGGCCCCGTCGCCAGCGAGTGCGGATCGATCTTGTTGTTTGAGGGATTTCAATTTTTTGGGATTCGTAGTGTTAATAACTGCTGTGGAAACTGTGGATAACCCTCTCCTGTCCCACGGATCCGCGGTTAAGCCCTGTTCATGGAGTGTGCGTTACCTGGGTTTTAAACAGGGTGTGGATGGGGACAACGCAAAAGCCGGTTTTGGACGATCCACAGACGGCTTAAGGGTTTTAAGCCCATTAACCGCGCTTGTCCCCTTAACTATCCACAGGCTTATCCACATGCCCCTGTTAATAAGGTATAGAGTGCGCGGCGCAATGTGGATTCAGGAGTCCCGCTGCTGCTGCTTGATCCGGTTTGTCAGTTCGGTCACCTGGTTGTAGATCACACGGCGCTCGGCCATCAGCTCACGGATCTTCCGGTCCGCGTGGATGACGGTGGTGTGGTCCCGGCCGCCGAGTTCCTGCCCGATCTTGGGCAAGGACATGTCGGTCAGTTCCCGGCAGAGGTACATGGCGATCTGGCGGGCGGTCACCAGGGTCCGGGTACGGGACTTGCTGCAGAGCTCCTCCATGCTGAGCTTGAAGTAGTCAGCCGTCTGCTGGAGGATCTGGGCGGACGTGATTTCCTGGGCGCCGTCGTCGGTGATGAGGTCCTTGAGGACCATCTCGGCCAAGGCAACGTCCACGGGCTGCCGGTTGAGGCTGGCGAATGCCGTGACGCGGATCAGCGCGCCTTCAAGTTCGCGGATGTTGCTGGAGATTTTCGACGCGATGTACTCCAGGGCGTCATCCGGTGCCGAGAGTCCCTCGCTGAGCGCCTTCTTACGGAGGATCGCGATGCGGGTTTCGAGTTCCGGCGGCTGGATGTCCGTGAGCAGGCCCCACTCGAAGCGCGACTTCATCCGGTCCTCAAATCCTGCCAGCAGCTTTGGCGGCTGGTCCGAGGTGATGACCACCTGCTTGTTGTTGTTGTGCAGCGAATTGAATGTGTGGAAGAACTCCTCCAGCGTCCGGTCTTTGCCGGCCAGGAACTGGATGTCATCGATCAGCAGGACGTCAACGTTGCGGTAAGTGGTCTTGAAGCTGGCGCCTTCATCGTCGCGGATCGAGTTGATGAAGTCGTTGGTGAATTCCTCGGAGTTGACGTAGCGGACGCGGATCCCGCTGTACAGCCGTCGTGCGTAGTGGCCGATCGCGTGCAGGAGGTGGGTCTTGCCCAGTCCCGAGTCACCGTAGATGAACAGCGGGTTGTAGGCCTTTGCCGGAGCCTCGGCCACCGCGACGGCCGCGGCGTGGGCAAAACGGTTTGATGAGCCGATGACGAAGGTGTCGAAAACGTATTTGGGGTTCAGCCGGCCAAATTCGTGCGACGTGCTCGGCAGCATGGGCTGCGGCTTCTGCTCGATCAGTTGGTCCGGCGCATAGGCCGGCTCGACAACGGGCTCGGGCTCTTCGTGGATGGGAACCAGATCGGTGTCGACGTCGATCGCACACCTGATGTCCTCGGAAAAGACGTTGTGCAGGGCATCGTCCAAGGCATCCTTCACCTGGGTCTGCAGCACTTCCCGGGTGAGCTCATTGGGAACAGCCACCAGGAGCGTGGATCCGATGAGGCCCTGGGCCTGGGCGAGGATGACAAAGCCCCGCTGACGGGGCGATACGCGGTGATCTTGTTCCAGCAGGCTGACAACCCGGCGCCAGGAACTTCCGACAGTATTGGCGTGGTTGGCTTCGTCTACTGTCATCAATCGGTTCCCTCAAAACTTGCTATGCCTGCATTGCCTGGCAGCCCAAGTCCGGGACCAGGGTGCTGGCCCAACTTAATCCACAGGGTTATGCACAGTCCGTGGATAATCGGCTACTGGGACACTCTAGGGGATCAAAAGCCTAGAAGATAGCTGGCCTGTTGGCTGTGGATAATTACACCGTTGTGGTTCTAAAACCGCCCCTGTGAGCCACTTCATCCACAGCCTGTTGGGGATACTTAGGCACAGCTGGGGACAGCCGCGGAAGGGCCATCCGGTTTGACTCGGGGCAGCAAATTGCCCTAACGTTGTGAAGTCCTTTGTGTCCGCTTTTTGGCCCCATCTGAACTCTCCAGGCGCAGTGTGCCTGGGCAGCCGGGGGAAGCGTGCATATACAAAACTTAGCGTCGGCCAGTTCTTCCCCATTACTGATCGGGTGGGCGCACCTTTGATCCACTGGAGTAACTAACGTGAGCAAGCGGACTTTTCAGCCGAATAACCGCCGTCGAGCCAAGAAGCACGGCTTCCGCCTTCGTATGCGTACCCGTGCCGGCCGTGCCATCCTGGCAGCCCGTCGTGGCAAGGGCCGCACCGAACTGTCGGCCTAAATAACTGGCTTGTCGGTAGACATCCCTTTGCGAGTTTAAGGTGCTGGCCGCCCGCAACCGCCTGAGGACCTCAACCGATTTTTCAACAACTGTACGTTCCGGTGTCCGCAATGGGCGCCGGAACGTAGTGTTATAT
This sequence comes from Paenarthrobacter sp. 22069, assembly GCF_052046035.1. NCBI lineage: Bacteria > Bacillati > Actinomycetota > Actinomycetes > Micrococcales > Micrococcaceae > Paenarthrobacter > Paenarthrobacter sp. 22069. The sequence continues at coordinate 42,142 of NZ_JBQEQF010000006.1, forward strand.
GCGGCAGCCATTGCTGCCGACGAACCCAGCCGGATCGGGTTCATTGTTTCCAAGAGTGTCGGGAACGCCGTGGTCAGGAACCTCGTTAAGAGGAGACTGAGAGAAGCAGGTGCTGCCTCGCTGCGCGAGCACGGCACGGGACTGGCCATCGTGGTGCGGGCGCTTCCTGCGTCAGCGTCCGCCAGCTGGGATCAACTGCTGTCGGACTATAACGCTGCACTGGAATCTACGCTGAGCCGGCTGGCCGGCCGCACCTCACGGGTGGCGGCCAATGGTTCGGCCGGTACAACACAGGAGGGGACAACGCGTGCCTAACGCCACCGCCGTCGTCGCCCGTTTCCGTTATGTACCTGCCGCCGTCGGAAGGTTCCTCTGGAACCTGCCCCGCAACATCCTCATTCTCCTGCTGATGGCCTACCGCAAGGTGGTTTCGCCCTTGTACGGCCAGGTCTGCAGGTTTTTCCCTTCATGCTCGGCTTATGCCCTTGAAGCAGTGACCGTCCATGGGGCCGTCAAGGGAAGCTGGCTCGCGCTCCGGCGCCTTGCCCGCTGCCACCCATGGAATGCCGGCGGAGTGGACCATGTCCCCGCCGGCCGCCGGGAATGGCCCGCGGGCCAGACCCCCACAATTGTTGTGCTGAACAATCCGGACCGGTACCTGGTTGCTCGGACTGATGAAGAAGGCCGCAGTGCGGCCTGACGAATAGGGATAAGTATGGACATCTTTGGGACAATAATCGCCCCGTTCAAGTGGCTGGTGTCGTTCATCATGGTGGCGTTCCACGATGGGCTGAGCAGCATTGGCATGCCTGCCGCGAACGGCTGGACCTGGACGCTGGCCATCATCGGGCTGGTGCTGGTGATCCGTGCCGCCCTGATCCCGGTGTTCGTCAAGCAGATCAAGGCCCAGCGCGGCATGCAGCTGCTGCAGCCGGACCTGAAAAAGCTGCAGGAAAAATACAAGGGCAAGACAGACCAGCTGTCCCGCCAGGCCATGGCCCAGGAACAGATGGCCATGTACAAGAAGCACGGCACCAACCCGTTCTCGGCCTGCCTGCCCATGTTGATCCAGATGCCGTTCTTCTTCGCCCTGTTCCAGGTGCTGTCCGGTATTTCCCAAGCCAAGGACCAAGGCGCCGGCATTGGTGCCATGAGCCATGAGCAGGTTGTGGAATTCGACGCGTCCAGCATCTTCGGGGCCCCGCTGTCCGCGGCCCTGCTGCACGGCGGCGCCGGCAACGTCGCCGTCGTCGTGCTGTCCATCGTGATGATCCTGGCTATGACGGCCTCGCAGTTCATCACCCAGAAGCAGATCATGGCTAAGAACATGTCCGAAGAGGCCATGGCCAGCCCCTTCATGCGCCAGCAGAAGATGATGCTGTACATCCTTCCCCTCGTCTTCGGTGTGGGCGGCATCAACTTCCCCATCGGCGTCCTGATCTACTGGACCACCACCAACCTCTGGACCATGGGCCAGCAGTTCTTCGTCATCCGCCGCATGCCGACGCCGGGATCCCCCGCAGCAAAGGCCCTTGCCGAACGCCGTGCTGCCAAGGGACTGCCGGCACTGTCCGTGCTCAGCGGCAAACGGGATGAGGCAGCCGACGCCGCCGCGGCTGCCGCAGTTGAGATCAAGGCACAGCGCGTCCAGCCCCAGCGCAAGAACAGGAAGAAGAAGTAATGTCAGCCGAGAGCACCGAACACGCCTTTTCTGAAGAGCTCGAAGACCAGGACGCGCCCGTGAACCCGGATGCTTCCCCCGCCGCCAAGGCTTCCGCCGCCAGCCGCCTCGAGGAAGAGGGCGATGTGGCTGCGGATTACCTGGAGGAGCTGCTGGACATTGCCGACATCGACGGCGATATCGACATCGAGGTCCGCAACGGCCGGACCTACATCTCCATCGTTGCCGAGGAAGAAGCCGAAGGGCTGGACGGCCTGGTGGGCGAAGACGGCGAGGTCCTTGAGGCCCTTCAGGAACTCACCCGGCTGGCGGTCCTGTCAGCCACGGAAAACCGCTCCCGGCTGGTGCTGGACATCAACGGCTACCGCCAGGAGCGCACCGGGCATCTGCAGAAGATCGCCGAAGAGGCCGCGGCGTCCGTGAAGGAGACCGGCAAGTCCGTGGCCCTGGAGCCTATGAGCGCATACGAACGGAAGATCGTGCATGATGCCGTAGCTGACCTTGGCCTGGTCAGCGAGTCCGAGGGCGAAGGCGCCGGACGCCACATTGTTGTTTCCGCAGACTAGAGATTGCTGGCCCTATAACCATGGTTGACATCACGGCAGCAGAGCTTCGCGCTGCTGAGAAGATCTTCGGCGACCGCCTGGAACTGGCCAAGCGCTACGTGGAGCACCTTGCCACGTCGGGGACGGAGCGCGGCCTGATTGGTCCGCGTGAGGTTCCCCGGCTCTGGAACCGGCACGTGCTCAATTGTGCCGTCATCGAAAGCGAGATTCCCCAGGGAAGCCACGTCGCCGACGTCGGAAGCGGGGCGGGGCTGCCGGGCCTGTGCCTCGCCATCGCCCGCCCCGACCTTGAACTGACACTCATTGAACCGCTCGAACGCCGGGTCATCTGGCTCCAGGAAGTAGTGGACGACCTTGGCCTGGACAACGTCACCGTGATGCGTACCCGGGCCGAGCTTGCTGTGGGACAGATCGAAGCCGACGTCGTCACCGCCCGGGCAGTCTCTGCCCTGTCCAACCTCGCCGGCCTCACCATCCCGCTTCTGGGCGGCCACGGTGAAGTTGTGGCCATCAAGGGCCGCAGTGCCGGCGAGGAGATCGAGAAGGCGGCCAAGACCATCCGAAAGATGGGAGGCGTCGAGACCACCGTGCTGACGGTTGGCGACAGCCTTCTTGAGGAGCCCACCACGGTGGTCCGCATCGTGGTGAACAAGTCCCAAAAGAAGTCTTGACCCGGGCCCGCTGACGGCTGTCAGCAGGCCGGAGCGGTTAGGCTAGTCAAGGCAGCAAAATTGGCTGAACGAGAGTGAGTGTGCCCCAGTGACCAGTAGTGAAGCCTCCGCACAACGGATCCCGCCGTTTGTGTCTTTGGGGTCGGCACGTTCTGTCGCTGGATCCGGGCTGGCCGGTCCCGGCGTGGTCGCCGGACGGGGCGGCAATCACCCTAAAACAGTTACCGGAGCCAGCATCGGCAACGCAGTTTCACGTGAAACAACCTCTTCAGGTCGGTCAAACGTGATTGATGCAATCGACGACTCCAGCCCCATCGCCCGGGAACTGGCCCATGAGACGAAGCGCCGTGAGCGCCTCATGGGACGCCAACTGCCCCGGCCTGAAAAGACCCGCATCTTCACGGTCTCCAACCAGAAGGGCGGGGTGGGTAAAACCACCACCACTGTGAATATTGCCGCCGCCCTGGCGGCTGCCGGCCTGAACGTCATGGTCATCGATATCGATCCCCAGGGGAACGCTTCCACCGCACTGGGCATTGAACACCATGCTGATGTGGACAGCATCTATGATGTGCTGATAAATGACGTCCCGCTGGCCGATGTTGTAGCTCCCTGCCCTGACATCGGAAAGCTCATTTGCGCTCCGGCCACCATCCATCTAGCCGGTGCCGAGATTGAACTGGTTTCGCTCGTGGCCCGTGAGCAGAGGCTTCGCCGCGCAATCGACGTTTACGCCAAGACACGCGAGAAGAACGGCGAAGAACGCCTGGACTACGTCTTCATCGACTGCCCGCCCAGCCTCGGCCTGCTGACCGTGAACGCCTTCTGTGCCGCCAGCGAGGTTCTGATTCCCATCCAGTGTGAGTACTACGCACTGGAAGGGCTGAGCCAGCTGCTGAAAAACATCGAGATGATCCAGAAGCACCTGAATGCTGATCTCGTTGTTTCCACCATCCTTTTGACGATGTACGACGGCCGGACCAATCTGGCGGCCCAGGTTGCCGCGGAGGTGCGCCAGCACTTCCCGGACCAGGTGCTCTCTGCCGTGGTTCCGCGTTCGGTGCGGATTTCCGAGGCTCCCAGCTACCAGCAGACCGTCATGACGTATGACCCGTCGTCCAGTGGTGCGCTGTCCTACCTGGAAGCCGCCGCTGAAATAGCGGAACGCTAGAATCTTCAATACCGCAACGCATGGAGCCAGGCTGGTCCTGGCTCTACCACTGGAGGGATTTACCCATGAGCGAGAAGCGACGGGGCCTAGGCCGCGGTCTTGGCGCGTTGATTCCAAGTTCTGCCGCAGCCACTGGGTCTCCCAACGGTGGGACCGTCTCCCGGCCTGTGGATCTGTTCTTCCCTGAGGGCCGGCGAAAGACCGACGCGGTGGAAGAACCAGCAGCTGAGCCTACTGCTCCTGCACAGGATAAGGACAGCGGCGCTGCCGAAGCGCTGGACACGGCCGCCAAGGCAACAACTTCGAAGCCCGCTTCAGGCAAGGGAAGTGAGGACAAGAAGTCCACTCCGGCGGCCCCTGCAAAGAAGACTCCTGCCAGGAAGACTCCTGCGGTCAGCTCTAAGTCTGTATCTGAGCCCTCCCCCGATGCTGTGGAATCTCCGGAGGTCGCTGAGGCCGTAGGACCATCGGTCGATGCAGCAGCGACTGACGTTGCAACAGCCACCCCGGCAGAGACTCTGCCCGACGAGTCCGGGGTGGAGCTGGTGGAAGTCCCCGGTGCGCGCTTTGCGGAAATTCCGGTGGCCGACATCCATCCGAACCGGAAGCAGCCGCGGAATGTCTTCGATGAAGACGATATGGCCGAACTGGTGCACTCGGTACGGGAAATTGGCGTCCTCCAGCCAATCGTGGTTCGTACATCAACCGAACCCGGTAGCGAACCGTATGAGCTCGTCATGGGTGAGCGCAGGTGGCGTGCTGTGCAGGCAGCCGGACTGGATACCATCCCCGCTATCATCCGCGACACCACGGATGACGACCTGCTCCGGGATGCACTGCTGGAGAACCTCCACCGCAGCCAACTGAACCCCCTGGAAGAGGCGGCAGCGTACCAGCAGCTCCTGGAGGACTTCGGGACCACCCACGAGCAGCTGGCAGACCGGATCGGCCGCTCCCGGCCGCAGGTGTCCAACACTCTCCGCCTGTTGAAGCTGCCGCCGCTGGTCCAGCGCCGCGTAGCTGCAGGGGTACTGTCCGCGGGCCATGCCAGGGCCCTTCTTGCGCTTCCTGACGCTGCCGCGATGGAACGTCTGGCACAGAGGATCGTGGCCGAGGGAATGTCAGTTCGCGCCACGGAGGAAGCTGTAACCCTTTACCAGGATCCTGCCAAGCCGGTAAAGAACAACATTCCGCGTCCCGGGGCCAGGCACGAACGCCTTGATTACCTGGCTTCTTCCCTTTCTGACCGCTTGGACACCAACGTGAAGATCTCCCTTGGTGTCCGAAAGGGCAAGGTGAGCATCGAGTTCGCGAGCGTTGAGGACCTGAACCGGATTATGGATGTCCTGGCTCCAGGTTCCACCAACTGATCCTCCTCTAACACCCTAAGGCCCCCTTCATCGTGAAGGGGAGCTTTTATGTGCAGCGATGGATTTTCTTCCGATCTCGCCTTTGTGGTCCGTGATTGCCCGCGGGAAAGCAGTGAGTTTGATACTTGCGACTGCCTCTTGGGTTGGTCATCAGCACCGCAATTGTGCCTTTTGCCACAGCGGTTCAGCCACTGCTGCGGTCGTCCGAATGTGATCGCGCCGCCTTCGGTTGAAGGGCCGATGGGTTCGATGCAAAGGTAGGCGTGTACTTTCGCGGTTCATTAGAAGGACCGGCATGTTTCACGTGAACCAGCCGCCGCTCGTGCTTTTCCTTGTCGGCGTACGGGTTGATCATTCACTGTTTGGCTGACCTAGTCCGCAATCCGAGGCTGCAGTAGCTTCCTCCTCCGCGTGATGTAGATGGTGGTGCAGATTTGGTCGTGAGCAATAGGGCCAAGAAGTTTGGGAAGGTACGAGGGAGCCTGAGGCGGTATCCGATGCTAATCGCCGCAGTCGTGGGTTGTGAAGATCGCGGTGCAGGAGAGAGAACTTTGCTCTAGGACGTCTTGGTGGTCTATCAATTGGGCTTTTTGGGAATCAAGCTGTCCGGTGGGGTTGGGACACAAGTAGGAGGGAGAAAGTGTCGTTACTACGCGTATGAGCGCCGCGACCTCGGCTGGGAATTAGGGCTATGAACTCCGGACGTGCTCCGGAGATGTATTTGGAGGGGGGGGCCATCTTCCGCTGATGCCAACTTTATAAAGAAGCAACTGAACCTACAGCGCACATTCGCGCTTAGTACGGCCGGCTATCCACTCCTCCGGCCACGTGCGCACCACGTACATGCACCTCTCATTCTCCTTCTCGCGCTGCTTGAAGGAGCAAGCGGTCTCTTCCTGTTCCTGATTCCCGTTCGCGTTCCCGAACGCGCGGAATATCCTCGTCCTGGTGAATGACTGGAATCCCTTCGAGGATTCGAAGAGTCTAAGCGTGCGCCCATGTTTCACGTGAAACAGCTGCTGCACTTGGGTAGCAACGCTGCTGATGATGGCGATCTTCATTCCCCACACACGTCCTCACCTCCAGATGCCTGAGTGGTAGCTCGCAGCGTCTGTACCTCCAGGTGCCTGAGTGGTGACTCGCAGCGTCTGTACCTCCAGGTGCCTGAGTGGTGACTCGCAGCGTCTGTACCTCCAGGTGCCTGAGTGGTGACTCGCAGCGTCTGTACCTCCAGGTGCCTGAGTGGTAGCTGGCCCAGCACGTTCCATGTTGTGTTTCACGTGAAACCTAGGCGCAGAAGGCTGATGTCGGCAGCGGCTGCATGAGGACGCCTGTCCCCCAGTGCCAAGAACATCCCGGTATAAGGCAGGTGATCGCCGGCAGCCGGGGAACGGAAGGGTAGTGGCTGAATCACGCGGAAGGTTCGCAAAGACCCAGGCTGTTGCGAAACTCGGCATCGCGCCGGGTGCATCCCGGGCAAGCAGGCTTTAGGAGGCGACAGACAGGCAAGGGACGTGCTGCTACGTTCAGCCACCGCGTCGCCGTTGACCCGCGCGTACATCTTAGCCATCGGACCTGGTCATAGGCGCCAATCCGCGGCAAGCTACAGAGGCACAATAGGTGGTTCAGTAGCGGTGGGCTCCCCCACCCTCAACTAACGAACGGCATTGCCGGATGTCGGTCCTTGCCGGTGCCGTTGATGACCGCGTATCGCGATCAGCATGGTGCGTCAGGCCTCTATGGCGGATACGGGGGCTATGGGTCGAGAGTCAGCCTATTCGCCCTAATACGAACAAAGCCTGCACCTCCAGCGCCGTACGAGCTGGTCGTATCACGCCACCACCGGCTCTCCTTTCCCTGGAATCCGGCCGGTACTCTCTAAGCCGAGGCCGACAGCCATCCAAGGGAGGAAGATGAGTTTGCTGGCTTCGTCGATTCACCTCGGCTCAGCAGCCGGGTGTTGTCGATCGACGCGTCGCTCGTCGGTGCCCATATCGTCTGCCCCTGACCAGTACTGCGGGTGCGACTGCCTTAGATGCTGTGGACGAGAGTCCACAGGGTACATAGAGCATCGGTGGATAATGCTGTGGATAACTTTGGGGATAACGCCGTAGGGGCAGCTTTCAGGCTAATCCAAAACTGCCGCGCCATCTCCCCAAAGTGCCCCTCCGGGCCGTTGCCATTTCGCTGGTCAGTCCCGTGCGTTCCCCCGCGTTTCACGTGAAACAAGTCCGCACGTACTCGCGGGCTCCCAGAACACTCGCGAAGCAGCCTAAAAGGCTCGCTTTCGTAAGCTTTGTATTGATCGGACACCTCATTTCTCTTCGCTCTTCAGCCAAGTAGTACGCGGCCGGCTCATTGTTTCATCCGCATGCTCGCTTCGGGCTCTTCAACCCGAGACTCTAGGAGCAGTTCCGCCTCCTTCCCCGCCGTGGATATCGCTGTGGATATCACTGTGGATAACCGGATATGGCCCTGTGGATAACGGTGTGGAGAAGTAGGGATCGGCTGGTCGCCAACTTCAGGGTGGGTGGCGCGAAGCTGCAGCTCATATCCCTCAATAGCGCCGTCCAGAGACTCGGATTGTCGATAGCCACACTCTCCTCGCCTGGCCTGCAGCAGACCGTCCGGCAATGCTAGATCCCACTTGCTTATCCCCTACACCAGGTTCGGACGACCGGGCCGCTTGTCTTCGTACAGAGCAGCTAACCTCGGCTTGGGGGACTATCCCGGAAACTTCGCGGGTAGTTGCACCAGCCCTGAGCAGAGGGGATGCTTGCGGCCTGGCTGTGGATGAGGATGGCAATGCAGGCTGTGGCCATTGTCCCTTCGACGCCCATCACCGGTAGCAGCTCCCAGACGTCTCGGGACAGGCCGCGTCTTTCATCACGCTGGCCAAGACTGGTTTCACGTGAAACCAGTCTTGGCCCCTGGAAGTGACAAACCTGAAGTGTTTCACGTGAAACATGACGGGTGGTGCCCGGCTGGGTCACGAGGCGAAGGTAAGGGGGTGGAGCTGTTCACTGCAAATGCGCGTTCCTGATGGTCCATGGCTGCGGCAGAGCGGAGATGACTCCCGGCGCGTAATACAGGCGCACAGGCTTGCAGCACTCCGCCTGCAGCAGCTGGCATTCCCAGCGTTTCTAGATCCACGGAGCGATTGGCCCGCGTATTGTGTCTGCGGTGTACCGTGACACCCCTGCATTGTGATCCGAGCCGTTGGGGAACTGCTGGGTAACGGCAGGCGCTGGTCCAGACGTGGTGGTAGAAGTCCAGCGCCTGTTGGCCCGTGGAGGCACCGAGTGGTTTACCGCAGACGGACTGCTGAGGGTTTCGGTGAGACAGCGTGCCCTGCTCAACTGAACCAGCGTGTCCCGGCATCTTTGCGCATCGGGCACCTGCCAGCCCTAGCATTCGTAGACACCGCATGTGCAAAGCATGATCCTTGAAATGGAGGGTGGAGTGAGCAGGCCCCTGTGAGCTAGGCAGGGCAGTCCATGTATGCGGTTACTCGGGTTGATTTGGGACGCGAAGGCCGAGAACCAGGCGGCCATGCGGTGCCGATGCAGCCGGCGTCAGCACGTTTGTTTATTTGATAGACGTTCCCCAAGGCCATCTGAGCTCAGCCGCTGGACAGAGAATCAGGAACGAAACATGACCACGTGGATTGCGCGTCCCAGAAGTTCCCGATGTGGCGTTTCACGTGAAACAGCGCTTGCCACATGCCTGGCCCATAGGCGCCCAGTTGGTAGGTCTCATCGGCGTTTGTATTACTTCCCCGGCGAACTCCAGGATATCGCGGACGCTCTTTGCTATTGATCGCAGCTCGATAAGCCAGCGTGAACTCGCGATTCTGGAGGCACGGATAGCCTCGGTGGGGCCACATATGCAAAGCCCGCGTCCCCAAAGGCTTCAGCAGACGCGGTTTATGATCCTTGGACGTACTGGCGGGCTCCTATTTCCAGTGAGGAGTCCGCGACCCCATTGGCGTTATCTGTGGAATGAGACGAGTGGACGCCCGTGCACGCCAACAGGCGCACTCCTCCACTGAGACAACCTCTTGTAGTGCGCACTTCAGTTTCAAACCTCTCAAGGGGCGAACTCTCGATCCGGTTTTCGTCGGAGTTATGTTTCACGTGAAACACATACTGAGTCCACGCAGGATCTCGGGCTGGTTGCATGCTGACTCCCCGAGCAATCATTGCAGCGGCAATTCGCACGAAACGGTTCAATAATTTCATTAAACGCAGAAGTGGCCACCGCCCGGAGGCGATGGCCACTTCTAAAAGCTCAGCGAATTTTTAGAAAAAACGCGTATCAGGACAGGACGTCGGAGAATTCCTTCTCGAAGAACTGCTTAGGCTTTGCACCGATGACGGTACTCTTCACCTCTCCGCCCTGGAAGAGGTACACGGCAGGAATGGAAGTGATTCCGTATTCAGCAGCGATTGCCGGGTTATCGTCAACATTGACCTTGACGACATCAACCTTTTCGCCGTACTCGACTGAGATCTCATCCAGGATGGGTCCGAGCTTACGGCAGGGACCGCACCATTCAGCCCAGAAATCAACGATAACGGGCTTCTCAGCCGAGAGTACATCGGTACCGAAACTAGCATCGGTTACATCTTTGGCGTTGCTCATAGCCTTATCTCTTTCTCTTCGGATACAGGGGGGGCAGACTATTCCGGCAGGTCCGCCAGATAGTGTTCAACATCGATAGCGGCGACGCAGCCGGAGCCGGAGGCAGTGATGGCCTGCCGGTAGGTGGGATCAACAACATCGCCGGCAGCGAAGACGCCGGGAATGCTTGTCCGTGAGCTTCTCCCCTCAACGGCTATGGTTCCTTCGGGTGTGAGCTCCAGGACGTCCTTGACCAGGTCGGTGCGGGGATCGTTGCCGATGGCGACAAAGACGCCCGTCACGGCCAGGTCAGATACCGAACCGTCCAGCAGGTTCTTGATGCGGAGACCAGTGACCTTGTCCTCGCCCAGTACATCGTCCACCGCGCTGTTCCACACAAAATTGATCTTCTCGTGGCCGAGTGCCCGGTCGGCCATGATCTTCGAAGCCTTAAGCGAATCGCGTCGGTGGACTACTGTCACTGACTTGGCGAACTTCGTCAGGAACAGCGCCTCTTCCATGGCGGAGTCTCCACCACCAATGACGGCGATGTCCTGGTCCTTGAAGAAGAAACCGTCACAGGTTGCACACCAGCTGACGCCGTGGCCTGACAGCCGCTTCTCATTGGGCAAACCGAGTTCCCGGTAGGCGGAACCGGTAGAGAGGATGATGGCCTTGGCCCTGAAGCTCTCCCCCGTGCCGATGGTGACGGTTTTGACCGGGCCCTGAAGATCCAGCGCGGTGACATCCTCGAACTGGATTTCCGTCCCGAAGCGTGCGGCCTGCTTCTCGAAGTTCTCCATCAGGTCCGGCCCCATGATTCCGTCCGGGAAGCCGGGGTAGTTCTCCACGTCGGTGGTGTTCATGAGTTCACCGCCGGCGGTGACGGATCCTGCCAAGAGCAAAGGATTGAGGTTAGCCCTGGCGGTGTAGACGGCCGCCGTATAACCCGCGGGGCCTGAGCCCACAATGATCACGTCACGTACTTCGGACGCCGTCTTCTCTTCGATGGTCACTGGACCGTGAACCTCTTCCTTGTTCGACTCGCCTCCCTGTGGAGGCCGGCCACATGGCACAACTGTGTCCGCGTGCTGAATATTCCAGCGCCCGGACAGGGTGGACCTGCAGGCAGGACAGAGGTCCAGCCGCCGCGGACGCCTTTCCCAGAGTACATTCCGGCCACGGCGGCATTGACCGCGGAGGTAACACAGACGGCTGGAAAGGCGGCTTACTGGACCTTGATCTCGGCGAGCCGGAGCCCGTAACCGTACCGGGTCTTCGGTGCCGCCAGCTTGGGCAGCGAATTGATGGAGACAATCACGTACTGGGCCTGAACCGGTTCAGCGAGGGGCACGTTCAGGTCCGTGGACGTGAAGCTGTTGGTTCCCACCGTCTTGGCGCCGTCCAGCGACGGACGGTCATTGGTGTAGACAGTGATGTTGCCGCCAGATCCTCCAAGCTGGGAGAGCGTGACGGAGGAAATGGTTGCCTTGCCTTTCAGCTTCACGACGAGGGGAACACCCTGCGGTGCCAAACCGCCCCAGTTCTCCGAGGCGAATTCCATGTCAGACCAGTAGCTGGCAGCGTTGCCGTCGTACGCCTTCACCAGGTCACCGTCGAAGGTGGCTGCGAAGTCGAAGTTCCCCTGCCGGCTGACACTCTCGATGGCCGGCGGAACAGCGGGCGGAGCCGAAGGTGCCGGCTGGCTTGCTGACGCTGACGGTTGGGGCGCAGCGGTGCTGGCCGGGGCAGAGGACTTTGCCTGCGGTTCTGACGTGAAGAGGCTCCCCAGGTTGGTCACGGCGAAGATGAGGCCCGCGATCAGCACGACGGCGAGGAGTCCGCCTACCAGCCATCGCATGGAGCGGGGCTGGTTCCGGGACTGGTCGTCATTATCGTCGTAGTCGTCGCGGTCGGCGAAGGAGACACCGGCAGCGGCGGGAGCAGCCGTCCGGGCAAAGAGGGCGGACTTGCCCTTCAGCGGGGTGAAGTCCGCTGGGGCGTCATCCGTGTCGTCGTACTGGTCGTGCTGTTCGGACTCTGCGTAGTCGTCGTCGGACCACAAGGAAACCTTTGGTGTTCCCTGGTCAACGGAGGGCTGTGCCTGGGTGGCTGCGGCAGCAGCTGCGGCGTCGTTCGGGCCGGTGTCGGCCTCCGCCGAATTTGTCCGTCCGGCGCCCGAGGGACGGCTATCGGCGAGAGGCTGGGCGGCGGTGGCGTCGGGATCGATCCGGGAGGCGCCGGCCGTACTGCCGGTACCATTACCAGCGGCAGAAGCCCCGGCCCGGGAAGCTCCGGCTCCGGGGGCTGCAGCAGCACCGGCAGCCCCCGCTGCGGCTGCGCCGTTGAGGGCGGTGGAGGCGGGTCGCTGGGCTGGCCGTGCGGGAGGCTTGGGCGGTACAGCCGGCGCTGACCGGTAGGGATCAACCTGGGTGGGGTGCGAATCGGCGTAGTTGATGTAGCCAGCCTCGACGTGGTCTTCCTCGTCGTATGGCTCGGGCTCGTGAGAGCGGGGCTGGCCGAAGATCTCGCTGCCCAGGGTATCGGTGAAGAACGGTTCAACGTAGGGCGGGTTGGGGGCCACGACCAGATCCAGCAGGTCGGCGGCGGCCGTGTGGTTGGTGATGAGGTAGGTGGCGTCCTCGGTGACACCGAGGTCCAGGACCTGCATGGTGCCCGGACGCTCACCGGTGGCCACTTCGCGGGCGCTCTGCGCCACCTGCTCCGTGTTTTCCGGTCCGGCGACCAGGATGCTGACCGGGCGGTTGAGGACCTGGTCCACCCCGTCCAGCACCAGATCGTGGTCATGCGAGGCCAACACTGTGGCGGTGACCTTATAGCGGCCGCCCAGTACTGATCCGACATCGATCGGGTTGGACACGTGTTCCTCCTAGACTGTCCGGGATTGCCGGCTCAATGACGCAACCGCCGTTCAGGCCCGGCGCATGGGCCAACCTGAATGCAACTACCCCTGTACCTGTTCGATCCTAGCGGATCCGGTCCGTACGGCCGTGGAGAAGACGGGCACCGGAAGCCGGGCGGATTACTTTTTCCGCGGCCGGCCGCTCTTGAAATAGGGGTTCTCCCCAGCCTTCCCCTGATAGGTCCGCCGGCCAGGAAGCGGAATTTCCTCGTTCAGCGGGCCCCTGCGCGCTGTACTGGGCTGGTCTTCGGCCGGCAGGTAGTCGCCTTCAGCACCTTGCCGGGCGCCGCCGTCGTACTTTTCCACCCGGTGGGAGCCGCGCCGCGGATCCGGGCCGGCGCGGAAGGAAACGGCGTCGAATTCCCCCGAGATCCGGGGGATGAGGCCGGTGTCAACGGACGTGGTGGCCCGCTCGGGATGGTTCCCGCGGTCAGGGGAGGATCCGTCGGCAGCAGGGGACGACGGCGTGTCCCCGGCGTCCGGAGCCGGGGTGCGGCCGCCGCGGCCGAACCTGCCCAGCAGGGGCCGCAGCATGTCGCTGAGCTCGGAGACCCGGAAGAGCCTGAGCAGGACGAAGTAGACCACCAGCATGACCGGACCCACGACGACGACGGTCACCAGCGCGGTGAGCCGGTTCTGCCAGGCGAAGCCCTCCGGGGTGTAGCTGCCCATCAGCCACAGGGCGCCGGCACCCGCAATCGCCGAACCCAGGGCGGCGTAGCCCATGCGGATGTAGGAATTGGCGATCCGTGCACCGTCCAGGTGTCCCAGCATGCGGCGCAGGAAGAACGCGCTGATGACCACCGAGAGGATGTTGCCCACCATGTACAGGACGGCGATGGCGTAGATGATCTGGCCGACCGGCAGGAACTGGATGGCGAAGGCACCGGCGACATAGACCACGGCCAGGAGCAGCTGCACGTAGAACGGGGTGCGGGCGTCCTCGTTGGCGTAGAAGACGCGGGACATCATGAAGTTGGCGCTCATGAACGGGGTGCTGAGGGCCAGGATGGTCAGGGTCTGCGCCAGCATGACACCGTCCTGGCGCGAGCCGCCGGAGAAGAACATGCCCAGCGGACCGGCCAGGGCAAACAGCGCCAGGGCGCCGAAGACGGTGGCAACCGCCATGGTCCTGAGCCCGTGCGAGAGGGCGTCGCGCAGTTCGGCACGGTTGCCCTCCTGCGACGCCCGGGTCATCCGGTTGAAAAGCACCGTGGCCAGGGACAGGGCAATGATCGAGTGCGGCAGCAGGTACAGCTGGCTGGCCACCTCCAGGACCGCGTTGCCGGGAAGAATGGCGGCGGAAGGGTCCCCCGCCTCCTTCAACCGGAGGCGTTCCGCACCGGGAATCGTGGCGATGCGCATGACGTACAGGAAAGCCAGCTGTCCGACGGCGGCCGTCAGCAGCGTCCAGATGCTCAGCCGGGCAGCGTGGCCCAGTCCCACGCCCCGCCACCCGAACCGGGGACGGAGGCCGAGCTTCAGCCGGAACACCGGCACCAGCAGGATGGCGGTCTGGGACAACACGCCGATGGTGGAGAACCCGGCCACCAGGAGTGTCTGGGTGGAACCCCAGTTGTCCAGGGTGTGGGAGTTCATTTCGTTGGTGCCGAAGATCCAGATGAACATGCCCAGGCCGGCGATGGCCACGACGTTGTTCAGGATGGGCGCCCACATGGCAGGGCCAAACGCGCCGTTGGCATTGAGGACCTGGGTGAGCAGGGCGTAGAGGCCGTAGAAGAAGATCTGCGGCAGGCACCAGAACGCGAAGGTGACGGCCAGGGCCTTCTGCTGCGGTGAGTAGCCCTGCGTGGTCAGCTCGATAACTCCCGGAGCCGCCAGCGTGACCAGCGCGGTCAGGCCAAACAGGAGCAGGACAGCCAGCGTCAGCAGCCGGCTGATGTAGTCCGCTCCCCTGTCCGGAGCCTTACTGGCCTTGATGATCTGTGGAACCAGCACGGCATTGAACACGCCGCCGGCCACCAGCAGGAAGATCAGGTTGGGCAGGTTGTTGGCATTGATGAACGTGTCGTTGACCGTGGAGCCCAGGCCCAGCGCGGTGCCGAGCATCCAGGTTTTACCAAAGCCCAGGAAGCGCGACACCAGCGTTCCGGCGGCCATGATGGCACTGGAACGGGTTTCGCTGACGCCCGAGGCCGCGGGCTGTGCGACGTCCGGGGCCGCCGGCTCCGGGGGCACACCGTCGGGTGCGGCATCGTCGGGCCGGCCGGACCGGTCGGAAGGAAAGTTGGTAGCTGACATCGACTTCATCGTCTCACCCGGCAGCGCTTAACACCGCAACGACGACGGCGGCGGCCGGGCTTAGAGGTGTCCGGGCAGGACCTCGCGGGCGAGGTCGGCGATACGGCGTTCGTTGGGGAAGGACAGCTTCCGGGCCAGCTCCTGGATGGGCACCCAGGCAACGTCCACGGCTTCCTGGTCGGGATCGTTCTCGATGGTGAGCTCGCCGCCGGTGGCGCGCAGGAGGTAGTGGTGAACAGTCTTGTGGACGCGGTGTCCGCTGACGGTGAACCAGTAATCGATGCTGCCAAGCGGTGCCAGGATGGTGCCCTCGATACCGGTTTCTTCGGCAATTTCGCGGACCGCGGCCTCTTCGTTGTTTTCCTTGCCCTCAGGGTGGCCCTTGGGCAGGCACCACTCGAGCCGTCCGCCCCGATTAAGGCGGGCAATGATCGCAACCCGCAACCCGGCGTCGGACGTGTCCACCACAACGCCGCCGGCGGAGACCTCCTCAACCGTGGGAAGCGAGGCCGGTGCCGATTGCTGGGCAGGGGCAACGTGCGCACCGATTGCCGACGGCAATGGTGCGTTTGTCCTCCTGCCTGGAGCGCTCGGTACTGGATGGGCCATGGAGTCCACTCTAACGACTGTTGCCCTGCTGTGATGACCGGAACATGACACCAACATGGACGGGATATGACGTACTTTCCGGCGGGCAAGGCCAATCAGCGCGGATCGTGACGCATTTTTGGACTGCCGCGCCGCTGGTTTCTGCCAAGCTTAAGGAACTATGTCGCACGCACATCACAAGATTGATTCCCACACTGTCGACTTCAAGGTGGACCCGGTGGTCCTGGAGCTCGGGCAGCGCTTCGTGGACGCCGGCCACGAGTTGTCCCTGGTGGGCGGACCGGTGCGCGACCTCTTCCTCGGCAGGACCTCCCCCGACCTCGACTTCACCACTGACGCCACCCCGGACCAGACCGTGGCACTGATCAAGAAGTGGGCAGACAACTTTTGGGAAATCGGCCGCGCCTTCGGAACGATCGGCATGCGCAAGGCCGGCTTCCAGATCGAGATCACCACCTACCGGGCCGAGGCCTATGACCCCGACTCCCGCAAGCCCGTGGTGGCGTTCGGCACTTCACTGACCGATGACCTGCTGCGCCGGGATTTCACCATCAACGCCATGGCGCTTCGGCTGCCCTCCATGGAGCTGGTGGACCCGTTCGGAGGCGTGCGGGATCTCCACGCCTCCGTGCTGGCCACACCGGGCGCACCGGAGGCATCCTTCTCGGATGACCCGCTGCGGATGATGCGCGCAGCCCGCTTTGCCGCGCAGCTGGGGGTTTCGGTCCGCGACGACGTCCGCGATGCCATGACCGGCATGGCGGACCGGATCAGGATCATTTCCGCGGAACGGGTGCGGGACGAACTGGTCAAGCTGGTGTGCGGGGCCCGGCCGCGGACGGGCATCGATCTCCTGGTGGAGACAGGATTGGCCGAGCATGTGCTGCCCGAGGTGTCCGCCCTCCGCCTCGAATCAGACGAGCACCACCGGCACAAGGACGTCTACCAGCACTCCCTGCAGGTCCTTGAGCAGGCAGCCGAACTGGAAACGGACGCGGAAGGCCCCGTGCCCGGGCCGGACTTCGTGCTCCGCTTCGCCGCCTTGATGCACGACGTCGGAAAGCCTGCTACGCGCCGCTTCGAACCGGGCGGCGCGGTGAGCTTCCGCCACCACGACATGGTGGGTGCCAAACTGACCGCCAAGCGCATGAAGGCCCTGCGGTTCGACAATGACACCACCAAGGCCGTGGCACGCCTGGTGGAGCTCCACATGCGCTTCTACGGTTACGGGGACGCCGGCTGGAGCGATTCGGCCGTCCGCCGGTACGTCACCGACGCCGGTCCCCTGCTGGAGCGGCTGCACAGGCTCACCCGCTCCGACGTCACCACCCGGAACCAACGCAAGGCCGAACGCCTGGCCTTCGCCTATGACGATCTGGAAAAACGCATCGCCGAACTGCGTGAACAGGAATCCCTGGACGCAGTGCGCCCGGACCTGGACGGATCCAGCATCATGGCCCTGCTGGGCCTTAAACCAGGGCCCGTCGTGGGCCGTGCCTATAAGTTCCTCCTGAATGAACGGATGGAGCACGGGCCGTTGCCCACCACGGAAGCGGAGGAGCGACTGCTCCGCTGGTGGGCCGAACAGCCTGAATCAGCACCCGCCGGATCTGCCCCCGAAGCCCCTGCTGCCGTCGTCGAACCTTCCCCTGTTGAGGAGTCCAAGTGACCAATCCTGCCTTTGCCCCGCGTCCCCAGCTCTGGATTCTCCGCCACGGTGAAACCGAATGGTCCAAGAGCGGGCAGTACACCGGCCTCACGGACCTCCCGCTGACCGTGGAGGGCGAGCAGCAGGCCGTGGAGGCCCGCAAGGTGCTGGACGGCGTCGACTTCGACCTGGTGCTCACCTCGCCGCTGCGGCGGGCGCGGCGCACTGCCGAGCTCGCCGGCTTCCCCGACGCCCGGCATGAACCGCTCGCGGTGGAATGGAACTACGGGGATTACGAGGGCATCAGCTCGGACCTGATCCGCAAGGACAACCCTGACTACCTGATTTGGACCCACGGTGTTCCGAATGGCGAAACCCTCGACGAGGTGGCGGCAAGGGCTGACAAGATCATCGGCCGGATCCTGGAATCAGGGATGGACAACGTGCTGATCGTGGCACACGGGCACTTTTCCAGGATCCTCACTGCCCGCTGGCTGGAGCTGCCCGCTGTGGAGGGCCGGCACTTCGTCCTGGGCACGGCCAAGGTCTGCACTCTCGGGTGGGATAAAAAGACGCCCGCTATTGTCCGTTGGGGCCTGTAAAACTGCTTTAAAGGAAAGTTCTATCTTTTTCCCGCGAATTGCTGGTTTTCTGCAGTTTGCTGCTGTAACTTTATTCCTGACCCCAGGGCGATATGCCGGGGTCGAAGACCGCATCGCAATCCACGCAGCGGACAGCAGAAAAGGAGGTTGGGAAAATGATGACTTTGACTGGCGAATGGAATACTCCCATCAATGCGTTCCCGGCCTTTGCTGATGACGCGCGCGTTGCTTCGGTCCATGACCGTTCCCGCCCCGCGGGCGCCTTTTCCGGCTGGCTGCGCGGCTAAGCGGCACGAGTCTCCCGGAGCCGGCCCCTTTGGTCCAGTGCCGGGGCTGTCCCTGCGTTGACCGCCGGCATTGACGGCTGGCATTGACCGCGGCACTTGCGCTGGCGCCTGGCCACCATCCACGCCTGGCTGCCCGCTTCACTGCCGGGTACGGCCGGCGGCATAGCTTTCCCGGGTTCTCCTGCCTGCTTTCATTCGGAGAATCCGTGTCCCGCTCTGCCGGCCGGCGCTGGAGTCCCGCGTTTAGCAGCAATCGCTAATCCGTAAATTGCGCTTTTCCGCGCAACTCAGCCAGTTCCCTTTTGTGGAATTCACGTGCCCTAATTTGCGCATTTCCTGCGCCTTGATCCAGGGCTAATCACGCATGCACTTTTCCATGCCTGAATACTGAGGAAGGAGGTGGCTCCCTTGATACAAAAGATCATCGGACTCCTGTCCCGCCCACTGCAGCGCCGCAGTTCCTTCAACACCGGGCTGTTGGAACAGCACCGGAACGATGTGTTCGTGCTGATGCACCAACAGCTGGGCGGCCTGCGCTGACTGCCGGTCCCGATCCTGCGGGAGACCAATCCTGCAGGACGGGGCCGGCTGTAAGCTCGATGCCATGCACGAGACCCAGCCGCCGGAAGGTGGACGACGGCCCCGAATCGTGGTGCCCAGCCGCAGCGATACCCTGCTGCGGAATTTCACCGAACTGGTTGGGGGCCCCTTGGGGGCCAGGACGGATCCCGGCGTGGTCTCCCCCGGCATCTTCACGGTGGAGCGCGTGTTGATCCTGCTCACTGCACTGGCAGCACTCGTGGGCATCCTCCTGAAGGGATATTGCCGGGTCAACGGCTGGGAGACGCCCACGCAGTTCTACGCCACCTGCTATTCGGACTTCCCCGAGTTGTTCCGCAACCGCGGCCTGGCATCGGGAATCTTTCCCATCCTTGGCAGCGGCAGCCAGTTCGAGTACCCGGTCCTCATCGCTTTGATTGCAGGGGTGACCGCCTGGCTGGTGCCCGGTGGAGATGCGAATGCCCGGGCCCTTGCCTACTTCGACATCAACACCATGCTGCTGGCAGCGGTTGCGATGGTGGCTGTGCTGGTGACTGCGCGCATGCCCGGCCGGCGTCCCTGGGATGCCGCCATGGTGGCGGTTGCCCCGGGGATCGTGCTCGCCGGAAGCATCAACTGGGACCTGTGGGCTGCGTGCCTGCTGGCCGTGGGCATGTACCTTTTCGCCCGCAAGCGGCTGGTTGCCGCCGGAGTACTGATCGGCCTGGCAACCGCAACCAAGCTGTATCCCGTACTGGTGCTGGGGGCCATCCTGCTGCTTGCCGTGCGCACGGGACGGTGGCGCCCCCTGCTGGTGACCGGGGGCAGCGCGGCCGCCGCCTTTGTGCTGGTCAATTTGCCCTTTGCCGCCGCCAACCCCACGGGGTGGGCCTTCTTTTTCCAGTACAGCGCCGACCGCGGCGCCGGCTACAGCTCAGCCTGGTTCGCCTACAACCTGGTGGCCGGCAGACTGGGCTGGTCCGGGCTGGGCGCCGACGCCGTCAGCTGGTTGTCCGGTGGCTTGTTTCTGGCGGTCTGTGCCGGCATCGCCGCCGTCGCCCTCACCGCTCCCCGCCGGCCCCGGCTGGCGCAGCTCGCCTTCCTGGTGGTTGCGGCCTTCCTCCTCACCAGCAAGGTCTACTCGCCGCAGTACGTGGTGTGGCTGATCCCGCTGCTGGCCCTGGCCAGGCCCCGCTGGCGGGACTTCCTCATCTGGCAAGGCGTCGAAGCCCTGCATTGGGCCGCGATCTGGATGTACCTTGGACAAGTGACCAGCGCAGGTTCCTCCCAGCACAATCTGGACATGCCCTACTACGTCCTGGCCGTGGCCGCCCACATGGCCGCGGTGGCCTATCTCATGGCCCGCGTCGTCCACGACATCTACGACCCCACCTATGACCCCATCCGCCGGCACCATCTTGACGACCCGCACGGGGGACCCTTTTCAGATGCTCCGGACCGGGTCCGGCTGAAGCCATTGCGGCCCGCCGTGTCCCCCATCCCGAAAGCCAGGTCCCATGCCTGACGTGGCGGTAGTAGGTTCCGGGCCCAACGGACTTGCGGCCGCCGCGGTGATGGCACGGGCCGGGCTCTCAGTGGAGGTCTTCGAGGCTGCAGCAACCATCGGCGGCGGAACACGCACCACTGAATTGATGCAGCCCGGCCACTTCCACGACGTGTGCTCCGCAGTCCACCCCATGGCCCTGGCGTCCCCCTTTTTCCGGGCCTTCGAGCTCCCCCGGCGGGTGGACCTGGTGACTCCGGAGGTGTCCTTCGGTTCCCCGCTGGACGGCGGCCGCGCGGCACTTGCCTTCACGTCGCTGGACAGGACGGCCGCGGAACTGGGCCAGGACGGGCCGGCCTACCGGCGGTTGATGGAACCGCTGGTGCGGCACATCAACGGCGTCATGGACTTCACGCAGAACCAGCTCCTGCGGATCCCCCGTAATCCGCTGGCAGCGGCTGTGTACGGGCTGCGCACCCTTGAACAGGGGACCGGGCTGTGGAACCTCCGGTTCCGCGAAGAGCTTGCGCCCGCCCTCCTCAGCGGAGTGGCCGCCCACGCCATTTCCCATTTGCCCTCTCTGGCAGCGTCCGGGGCAGGGCTCATGCTCGGTGCCCTGGGGCATGCCGCCGGCTGGCCCATCCCCCGCGGCGGCTCCGCCACGATCGCGGCAGCCCTCGCGGACGACATTCGCGCCCACGGCGGGGTCATCCACACGGGAACCCCGGTAGACCGGCTGGAGGAGCTGCCGGCCACCCGCGCCACACTGCTGGATGTGGCGCCCCGGGGCCTGCTGGACATGGCAGGGGAATCCCTTCCCGGCCACTACCGGCGCGCATTGGAGCGCTTCCGCTACGGCAACGGCTCATGCAAGGTGGACTTCATCCTGTCCGGTCCAGTGCCGTGGCAGGCCCAGGGACTTTCCGACGCCGGCACCGTCCACGTGGGCGGCACGCGCGCAGAGCTGGCACGCTCGGAAAATGAGGTGAGCGCCGGCCGGCACCCCGAACGGCCCTACGTGCTTGTTGCCCAGCCTTCGCGCTACGACTCCAGCCGGGCACCCGAAGGCCGGCATACACTCTGGACCTACTGCCATGTTCCCGCGGGCTCGACAAAGGACATGACCCGCGAGGTCATGGGGCAGCTGGAGCGGTTCGCGCCCGGTTTCCGCGACCTGGTGGTGGAATCGCACGCCGTCACGGCCGCGGAGTTGGCGCAGTACAACCGCAACTACATCGGGGGCGATTTCAGCGCCGGCATCATGGACGTCCGGGGCCTTATTCAGAAGCCGGTCGTGTCCCCCGTGCCCTGGCGGACTCCGCTGCTGGGCGTATACCTATGTTCCTCATCCACACCGCCTGGCCCCGGAGTGACGGGCATGCCTGGACTGCACGCTGCAAGGTACGCCCTGAAGGACGTCTTCAAGCTCCCGGTCCCGGACCTGGGCCTCTCCTAGGTTTCGCGGGCCGGGGGGCTTATGACGGACTGTCCTGTCATGTCGGTGGTCCGGGGGATAATGGCGCCATGGGGAAATCAACAAAACTTTCGCTTGCCATAGCTGCGCTCATTCTCGGAACCTCGCTGGTGGCCTGTGATGACGGAAAGTCAGGGGCGGAAGCCGCCGCACAGCAGTTGGCAGGCGCCGTCTCCGCACTGGACGTAGGCTCCGTGGCGTTTGAGGGCAAGGACTCCGCCGCGGCCAATGACCAGCTGCACCAGGTCTTCGCGGGCCTTGATCCGCAAAAGCCCCAGGTCCAGTCGGGCAGCCTCACGCTGGACGGGGACAAGGCCTCGGCCCCCTTGAACTACACCTGGAAGTTCGGCGACGCTGAGTGGAAGTACACCATCGCGGCGAACTTCAGGAAGTCGGGTGACAAATGGCTCACCGTCTGGGATCCGGCCATACTGGCGCCCGGGCTCGCGGACAGTGAGATCATCACCAAGGGATCCCAGTCACCCCAGCGCGCCGACATCCTCGGCGCCGGAGACGTCCCGCTGGTGACCTACCGTCCGGTCGTGAACGTGGGCATCGACAAGCCCCAGCTGGGCGGAGCCGACCCCGCCGATTCCGCAGGCAAGCTGGCTGCCCTGGTGGGCGTGGACCCGGCCGCCTACGTTCAGCAGGTCAAGGCAGCCGGTGCCCAGGCTTTCGTCTCCGCGATCACTTTGCGTGACGAGGGCCGGACCATTACGGACCAGCAGATCCAGGCCATTCCGGGAGCCCGCGGGATCCCGGCATCCATCCCGCTGGCGCCGAGCAGGACGTTCGCCCGGGCCGTGCTCGGCTCGGTGGGCGAAGCCACAGCCGAGCAGATCGACGCATCAAAGGGTGTCCTGGCAGCCGGCGATGTGACGGGCATTGGCGGCCTGCAGCAGCAGTACGACAAACAGCTCCGCGGATCCGACGCCGTCGTCATCCGTGCGCAGCGGGCGGACCTGACCCGCGAACAGATCCAGTCCTCGGGAACCGACCCGCGCCGCGTCCTCTTCCAGGTGGAACCGAAGCCCGGAACCCCGCTGAAGACCACCATTGACCCCCGGCTGCAGACCCTGGCGGAGAGCACGTTGGAGGCCGTGGGGCCGGCATCCGCCATCGTTGCCCTCCGCCCCTCGAGCGGAGCCGTGCTGGCGGCCGCATCAGGGCCGGGCAGCAACGGCTACAACACCGCAATGCTGGGACAGTACGCCCCGGGGTCCATCTTTAAGATGGTCGATTCCCTTGCGCTGTTCCGCAACGGCATGACGCCGGACTCCACCGTCCAGTGCACCCCTACACTCACAGTGGACGGGCGCACTTTTAAGAACTCCGAAGGCTACCCCGAGAGCTCGTTGGGGGCCGTAACGCTGCGGGACGCGTTTGCCCACTCCTGCAACACCGCCTTTATTTCACAGCGGGACGCCGTTTCGCAGGGCCAGCTTGAAGCTGCTGCCACCTCCATGGGCGTGGCGGTGGAGGCGCCGAAACTTGGCGCCGAAGCCTTCCTTGGTTCCGTCCCGGGCGAGGCCCAAGGCACTGAACACGCAGCTTCCATGATCGGCCAGGGCAAGGTGCTGCTCTCGCCGTTGGCCGCAGCGATCATGGCAGGGTCCGTGGCCAAGGGGTCGCCCGTTTCGGCGCAGCTGGTCCTGAATCCCGACGCCGGTGCTCCCGCCGCCGGCACGACGGCCGGCTCCACCGCTCCGGCGGCTGAACCGTCGGCCACCGCCACCGCGGAAGCTCCCTCAACGGCGTCGAACAAGCCCATCACGGCGGCCGAGGCGGCGTCGCTGTCGGACATGATGCGGGCCGTGGTCACTTCCGGACACGCAGGCTTCCTGTCCAGCGTCCCCGGGGCACCCGTGGGCGCCAAGACCGGAACCGCCGAGTTTGGCACCGAGAATCCGCCCAAGACGCACGCCTGGATCGTGGCCGTGCACGGCGACCTGGCGGTTGCCGTCTTCGTGGAGGACGGTGGCCTCGGTGCCACCACTTCCGGACCGCTCCTGAAGCAGTTCCTCACCGCCGCCGGCTAGGCACGGGCATGGGAGGATTGACGGCGTGGCCCATATTGACGTTTCCGGCATCGACTACTTCCTCTCCGACGGCACCCAGCTCCTGAATGGCGTGACCTTCAAGGTTCCAGACGGCACCAAGACCGCCCTGATCGGGCCCAACGGGACTGGCAAGACCACCCTGTTCCGCATCATCGCAGGGGACCTGGTCCCGGACGAGGGGGTTGTTGGGCGTTCGGGCACCATGGGCATCATGCGCCAGTTCGTTGGGCAGGTCCGGGATGATTCCAGTGTC
This sequence comes from Paenarthrobacter sp. 22069, assembly GCF_052046035.1. Classification (NCBI taxonomy): domain Bacteria; kingdom Bacillati; phylum Actinomycetota; class Actinomycetes; order Micrococcales; family Micrococcaceae; genus Paenarthrobacter; species Paenarthrobacter sp. 22069. The sequence continues at coordinate 66,386 of NZ_JBQEQF010000006.1, forward strand.
CGGGACCTCCTGGTTTCCGCCGCTCCCCCGGCGCTGGCCGCCGCCGCACGCGAGGTTGCCGAGGCCGAGCTGGCCATGATGGAGCACGACGACGAACCCACCCAGATGCGGTACGCCCAGGCCATCGTGGACTGGGGGGACGCCGGTGGGTACGACGTGGAAACCGTGTGGGACGAGGTCTGCATGGCCGCGCTGGGACTCCCCTACGACCGCGCACAGCACCGGCCGGCGTCGAGCCTTTCGGGCGGGGAGCAAAAGCGCCTGGTGCTGGAGGCGCTGTTTGCCGGCCCGGATGACCTGCTGCTCTTGGACGAGCCGGACAACTACCTGGACGTGCCGGGCAAGCGCTGGCTCGAGGAGAAGCTGAATGAGTCGAAGAAGACAGTCTTCTTCATCAGCCACGACCGGGAACTGCTGAACAACGCTGCCGGCCGCATCGTCACCCTGGAGCCTGGGATCAACGGTGCCGCGGCCTGGATCCACGGCGGCGGTTTCGGCTCCTACGTGGAAGCGCGGGCGGACCGGAACGCGCGCTTTGAGGAGCTGCGCAAGCGCTGGGACGAGGAGCACATCAAGCTCAAGGAACTCGTCAACATGTACAAGAACAAGGCCGCGTTCCGCTCGGACATGGCCAACCGCTACCACGCCGCACAGACCCGGCTGGCCAAATTCCTCGAGGCAGGGCCACCCGAGGCGTTGCCCATCGAACAGAACGTGCAGATGCGGCTCAAGGGCGGGCGCACCGCAAAGCGCGCCATCGTGGCCGAGCGGCTTGAGCTGACCGGCCTGATGAAGCCGTTTTCCACCGAGGTATGGTTCGGTGACCGCGTGGGCGTGCTCGGCTCCAACGGGTCCGGCAAGTCCCACTTCCTGCGGCTGCTCGCCACCGGCGGCACCGACCCGGAACGCGAACACCTGCCCGTATCGGATGTGGACATCGCGGAGGTACCGCACGAGGGAACGGTCAAACTCGGTGCCCGGATCCGCCCTGGCTTCTTTGCCCAAACGCACGTCCGCCCCGACCTGCTGGGAAAGACACTGCTGGAAATCCTGCACCGCGGCGATGAGCACCGGTCCGGACTGGGCCGGGAGGCCGCCGCCGGTGCCCTGGACAGCTACGGCCTTGCCGGGCAGTCGGAACAAAAGTACGAGTCCCTCTCCGGCGGCCAGCAGGCACGGTTCCAGATCCTTCTGCTCCAGCTCAGCGGCGCCACCCTGCTCCTGCTGGACGAGCCGACGGACAACCTGGACCTGCATTCGGCGGAGGCGCTGGAACGGGCCATTGACCACTTCGAGGGAACGGTCCTTGCCGTGACGCACGACCGCTGGTTCGCCCGCACCTTCGACCGGTTCCTCGTCTTCGGTTCTGACGGGAAGGTGTACGAATCGGCGGAGCCGGTCTGGGACGAGCAGCGGGTGCAGCGCACCCGCTGAAGCATGATCAAGTGATGATCAAATGATCAATACTTGATATCGTTTGCTCATGAAGACGGATGACCGGCACCGGACCATCGCTGAAATTCTGCGGCGGCAGTCGGGAGCCAGCGTGGAAGAGCTGATGCAGGCCTGCGCCGCCTCCGGTGCCACCATCCGCCGCGACCTCGAGATACTCGCAGGCCACGGCGTCCTGCGGCGGGTCCACGGGGGCGCCAGGAGCCTGATCGGCCAGGGGCGGAACCCTGGCTACGGCCAGCGCGAACTCGAGGAACGGGACGCGAAGGCCCGTATCGCCGCCGCCGTCGCCGGTCTGCTGGCCGATCGGGAACACGTTTGGCTGGACAGCGGGAGCACGGCAACTGAGGTGGCCAGGGCCTTATCCGGCCGCGAACTGACTCTGATGCCGATGTCCCTGCAGGCGCTCAATGCAGCCGCCCAAGGGGATGGCACCCAAGGCTCGCGGCCGTCACTGCTGCTGCCCGGCGGCAGCGTCATGCCCGGCGAACTCTGCTTCCGTGGGCCCTTGGCCGAATCGAACATCAGGTCCCTCCGCTTTGACACCGCCGTTGTAACACCCTGCGCGATGGACTTCCAGGACGGCCTGCTGGCCCACGACCTGGACGATGCCGCGGTCAAACGAGCGGGCCTGCAGTCAGCCAGCCGTGTTGTGGTGGCAGCGTCGGCAGCCAAATGGCGGGCCACTGCCCGGGTGCTCGTCGCCGGCCTGGACCGCGTGGACACCCTCGTCACGGACAGGCAATTGGGCGCGCAGGACAAAGCCGAACTCGACAAATATTCTGTGGAAGTAGTGAACGTATGAGCATCAACACCGGTCGTGAAGAGCACGCGGGATTGAACGCCGCCGCTGCGGCCACGTTCGTGGTCTTTGGCGTCAACGGGCTTGTCTTCGCCAGTTGGGCGGCCCGCATCCCTGCGGTCACCCAAACCCTCCAGATCACCTCCGGCCAAATGGGCACGCTGCTGCTGTGCACCGCCGTCGGCTCCCTGCTTGCGCTTCCCACAGCCGGACTGGTCGTCGGGAGGATCGGCACCGCCAACACGGTCCGCTTTGCCGGCATGCTGGCTGCCGCTGCCGGCATCGGCATCGCACTGTCCCTTGCGGCCGTTTCTATTCCCGGAACGGCGGTATCCCTGTTCTTCTTCGGCATCGGCATCGGTCTATGGGACGTGGCGCAGAACATTGAAGGCGCGGATGTGGAGCACAAGCTTCGGCGGACCGTCATGCCGCAGTTCCACGCGGCCTTCAGCGGCGGGGCTTTCGTGGGCGCCCTGGTAGGTGCCGGGCTGTCCACCCTGGGCGTTGACCTACCCGTGCACCTGCTGGTCATCGCCGGCGTCGTGGTGCTGGTGGCCCTCACCGCCCCCCGCTACTTCCTTCCCCACCTCTCGACCGCCCTGGCTGCAGGGGAGCCGAAACCTGCCAGGGGACCGTCCGCTTGGCGCGATGGCAGGACGCTGGTCATCGGCGTGGTGGTGCTGGGGGCAACCCTGACGGAAGGGGCAGGCAACGACTGGATCGCCAAGGCGTCCGTGGACGGCCTCGGTACCTCCGAGTCCACCGGCGCCCTCATGTTCGCCCTGTTCGTCCTGGCCATGACCGCGATGCGTTTCCTCGGCGGCCACGTGATCGACAAATACGGCCGCGTTGCGGTGCTCCGTGCCAGCATGGCAGCAGCCGCCGCGGGCCTTGGCCTCTTTGTGCTGGCATCCAATATCTGGCTGGCCGGCGTCGGTGCGGCGCTGTGGGGCGTGGGTGCCGCCCTCGCCTTTCCGATGGGCATGTCCGCCGCATCCGACGATCCCCGCCACTCGGCGGCACGCGTCTCCGTTGTATCCACCTTGGGGTATATATCGTTTCTCGCTGGACCGCCGCTGCTGGGCTACCTGGGCGATCTCACCGGCATCCATACCGCCCTGCTGGCGATCATGGTTCCCATCGTGGTTGCGCTGCTGCTTGCCGGTGCGGCCCGGCCCCTCCAGATGGACCAGGAGCCTGCCACCCAGGAGCCGGCAAACAGGGAGTCGCGGCCCGGCAGGAACTGAGCCCGGGGTTAGGGTGATCACATGCAGAGCACCAGGCCCCGGGGCAGGAGTTGGATCAGCCGTGTTGACAGATACCTCTTACGGCATGTTTCAAACCTTCCAGGGGGCAACCACGACACGTTCTTCCGGCGGCTTTCCGCATCTGCCAACAACGGCAGGCTCTGGATGGGAACTGCCGCTGTGCTGGCGTTGGTTCCCGGAAAGACGCGACGCGCGGCACTTCATGGCCTGATCGCGCAGGGAGTGGCATCGGCCGTCACCAATGTGGTGTTCAAGACCCTGCTTCCCCGCACCCGCCCGTTGCCGGAACACCTGCCCGTCTTCCGGTTCGTCCACCCGCAGCCCACCAGTTCGTCCATGCCGTCCGGGCATTCAGCGTCTGCCGTGGCATTCGCGGTAGGGGTTGGGCTGGTCCGTCCCGCCCTCGGCCTCGCAGTTGCCCCGGCCGCGGCGGGGGTGGCCTACTCCAGGGTGCACACCGGCGCGCACTGGCCAACCGATGTACTGTTCGGCTCGGCGATCGGGGCCGGCGCCGCGCTGGTTACCCGCCACTGGTGGCCCGTACGCCCGCCTATTCCGAAGACAACGCGGGCGTGGACAACAGCTCCTGCCGTACCGGGCGGCGAGGGACTCAGCATTGTGGTCAATACCCTGGGCGGATCCTTCAAGGAGGAAACCGCCGCCGCACTCCAGGAAGTATTTCCCAAAGCGCATATAAATACCGTTCAGCCCGATGAGGACCTGGTGGAGCGCATCAGGGCTACCGCTGATCATCCAGGAACCCGGGCCCTTGGCGTGTGGGGCGGTGACGGGACGGTTGGGGCTGCGGCCGCGGCGGCCATGGAACGTTCCATGCCCCTGCTGGTCCTGCCGGGCGGCACCCTCAACCATTTCGCCCGGGATGCGGGGACGGGAAGCCTGAAGGATGCCGCGGAAGCTGCAAACGAAGGCGAAGCGGCCCTGGCGGACATTGGACTGGTCACGGTGGAGCGCGGGCTGGCCGGAGATCCGGAAGTCGCGCAACTGGCAATGCTCAACACCTCCAGCATCGGCATCTACCCGAACTTCGTCCGCCGTCGGGAACACCTGCAGCCGGCGCTGGGGAAGCCGCTGGCCGGCGTCGTCGCCATGTTCCGGACCTTCGCTGCCGGAACCCCGATCACCCTGAACGTGGACGGTGTCCGGCACAAGGTGTGGATCGCCTACCTGGGGCGCGGCCGCTATTACCCGCGCGACCATGCTCCCCTGATCCGGCCCGTGATGGATGACGGCGTACTCGATGTCCGCCTGATCACCGCGGATGAGTCCTTTGCCCGGCTCCGGCTGCTTTGGGCTGTCCTGACCGGAACGGTGGCCACCTCCCGGATTACCCACCTACGCGAGGCCGGGGAGGTGAGGATCGACGCCGGTGGCGCACCAATGGCGCTGGCAGTGGACGGGGAAGCGTTGGCCGGCGTCCGCAGTGTCTCCTACACGGTCCGGCCGCAGGCACTCAGGTATTACTGCCCGCGCCGCTGAACCGCCAAGCCCGGGGACGAGCATAATGACAAGCACGGGCGGAACTACCCTGATTCTCCCCTGAATCATCCCTGAGACCGGCGAAAAGACGTTCCGGGCCCGATAGCGTAGGCAGGGTATTTCCACCGACCTGTTTTCCACAACTCAGCGTGTGCAGCCGAGCGCTGCCGGCAAAGGACCATTCATGATCGAGGCAACCGGGCTGTCCAAGGTCTACGGCACCAAAACCGCCGTGGCCGGTGTCAGTTTCACCGTCAGGGCAGGCCAAGTCACGGGCTTCCTGGGCCCCAACGGGGCCGGCAAGTCAACCACCGTGCGCATGATCATGGGACTTGACCGGCCGACGGCGGGCTCCGTCACCGTGAACGGCCTCCCCTATGTGCGGCACAAGGCACCCCTGCGCGAGGTGGGTGCCCTGCTTGAGGCCAAAGCCGTGCACACCAGCCGCAGCGCCTACAACCACCTGCTGGCGATGGCCGCCACCCACGGCATCCCCAAGACCAGGGTGCACGAGGTGATCGAGATGACCGGGCTGGAAGCGGTGGCGCGAAAGAAAGCGGGTGGCTTCTCACTGGGCATGGGCCAGCGGCTCGGCATTGCTGCCGCCCTGCTGGGGGATCCGCAGACCCTCATCCTCGATGAACCGGTCAACGGCCTGGACCCGGAGGGCGTGGTCTGGGTCCGCAACCTGGTGCGGCACCTCGCCGGGCAGGGCCGGACGGTGTTCCTCTCCAGCCACCTGATGAGCGAGATGGCACAGACGGCTGACCATCTGGTCGTCATCGGACGGGGCAAGGTGATCGCGGATGCACCCATCCACGACATCATCAGCGGCCAGGGCCGGTCCCGCGTGCGGGTGCGCACCGATGAACCGGAGCGGCTCCACCAACTGCTGGCCGCGCGGGGCGCAACCATCGAGGTTCCCGACCGCGAACTTCTCGAGGTGACGGGGCTGGAGCCCAGGGCCATCGCCGCCGCAGCTTTGGAACACCAGGTCATTGTCTACGAACTCACCCCGCTCGTGGCCAGCCTCGAGGACGCCTACATGGAGCTGACCAAGAACGACGTCGAGTACCACTCCATGCCCGCCGCGGAGGTAAGCAAATAATGAGCTCCCTGACCACCGAATCAACGCCCTCCCCCGAACCTGCCTCCGCCCCGGGCGGACGCAATCCCCGCAGCGGGGCACGTTCCCTGGCCGGCCCCACGTTTTTCCGGGTCCTCAACTCGGAAATCATCAAGTTCCGCAGTCTCCTGTCCACGCTGATACTGCTTGTCTCCACCGCCGTCGTGATGGTCGGGTTCGGTGCGCTGTCAGCCTGGGGAACGGGCCAGTTCGCGAATGCCGCCACCCGGGATCCGCAGGCCGCTGCACGGGTGGCATCCCAGGGCGGAGACCTTGCCATCAGCGTGCCCACCTCGGGCATCGCTTTCGCGCAGTTGATCCTGGGGTCTCTCGGCGTCCTGCTGATGAGTTCCGAATTCACCACGGGCATGGCGCGGTCCACCTTTGCGGCCGTACCCAAGCGTCTTCCCGCCTTCGCGGCCAAGCTGGTGGTGGTGATGGTGACGTCCTTCGTGGTGACCGCCGCAGCCACCTTGGTGGCCGGACTCGCTGCCGTACCCATCCTGGACAACTATGGCCTCTCCCTGGACCTGGGAAGCTCACAGTCGGTCAAGCTCCTCCTGGTCAACAGCATCTACGTGGCAGCCGTGGCGGCCATCGGCTTGGCGCTGGGTACGATGCTGCGCAACTCCGCCGGCGGCATCATGAGCCTGGTGGGCATCTTCTTCGTGGCCCCCATCGCGTTCCAGCTCATCCCCGGGGATTTCTTCAAGGAGGCCCGCAAGTACCTCCCCGGCAACACGGTGGAACCCCTGACGGCTGCCCAGCACGTCCCGGACACCTTGGAGGCCTGGCAGGCCGGCCTGGTCCTCGGGGCCTGGGTGCTGGTGCCTTTGGTGCTCGCGGCCATCCTGTTGAAACGGCGCGACGTGTAGGTCCTGCGCCCTCGCCAGCCGCATGCCCGCGCCCGGCACATGGTTCCCTGCGTGGTTTCCGGCACATTACAAATATGCCTGAGAGGAAACTTTCCTTGCCCGTGATGGTGTCCGCTTGGAGTGCCGTCCTGTTCAGCCGAACCAGATCTGTTGGACTGCACAAAGCAAGGCGCATAATGGCGGATCTAGGGTGAGACGACGATGTGGTGCATCACACGGTCCTCCGGTGGTGCCAAGGCACGTCGCTCAACCTCTGCTATTTCCCCAACAGGACGGCGCTTCCATGCATGCTGACCAGCAACTCTCAAAGTCCCTGAAACCCAGGCACCTTTCCATGATCGCCATCGCCGGCGTCATTGGGGCAGGCCTCTTTGTCGGCTCGGGGGCGGCAATCCAGCAGGCCGGCCCGGGCATCCTGATCGCTTACGCCGCCGCCGGCCTGGTGGTCATCCTGGTGATGCGGATGCTGGGCGAGATGGCCGCGGCCAACCCCGAAACGGGTTCCTTTTCCACCTACGCAGACAAGGCACTGGGACGCTGGGCGGGGTTCAGCATCGGCTGGCTCTACGCGTGGTTCTGGATTATCGTCCTCGGCATTGAAGCCACCGCCGGCGCGGCCATCATGCACCGCTGGGTGCCGGGCATCGACCAGTGGGTATGGGCCCTCGTCCTCATGGTGCTGCTGACGCTCACCAACCTGGGCTCCGTCAAGTCCTACGGCGAGTTTGAGTTCTGGTTCGCGTCCATCAAGGTAGCGGCTATTGTCCTCTTCCTCATCTTTGGCGTCGCCGCCATCCTCGGCCTCATCCCCGGAGTCCCCGCACCCGGCCTGAGCAACCTGGTCAACAACGGCGGGTTCATGCCCAACGGTCCCGGCGCCGTCCTCGCCGGCATCCTCGTGGTCGTCTTCTCGTTCTTCGGTGCCGAGATTGCTACCATCGCAGCCGGCGAATCCGAAAACCCCGTGGACGCCGTGAAGAAGGCCGTGAAGTCCACGGTGTGGCGCATCCTGGTCTTCTACATCGGCTCCATCGCCATTGTGGTCACCCTGCTCCCCTGGAACTCCGCCTCCGTGGCCAAGAGCCCGTACGTGGCCGTCATCGAACTGTTCGGCATCCCCGGCGCCGGAACCATCATGGACGTCGTGGTCCTGACCTCCGTGCTGTCCTGCCTCAACTCCGGCCTGTACACCGCAAGCCGGATGCTGTTCTCGCTCTCCACCCGCGGTGATGCGCCCCGCTCCTGGACCCGCATCTCCCGCCGCGGTGTCCCGGCGGCAGCCGTGCTCGCCTCCACCGTGGTCGGCTTCGTCACCGTGGGCCTGAACTACATCGCCCCGGACACGGTGTTCCTCTTCCTGGTGAACACCTCGGGTGCAATCGCCCTGTTCGTCTGGCTGGTCATCTCCGCCTCCCAGCTGGTCCTGCGCAGGCGCATGGGTGCCGCGGCCAAGGACCTGCAGCTGAAGATGTGGCTTTTCCCGTACCTGACCTGGGCCGCCATCATCAGCATCGTGGCGCTGCTGATCGGCATGGTGATCGTGGAGTCCACCCGGGAGTCCCTGCTGCTGTCCCTGGCGCTGGCGGCCGTGGTGGTCGCGCTGGGCGTGCTGCGCTACCGCCGGAAGGACGCTGCCGCCGCCGGCCAGGAGGCGCTTGCCCCGGAGGCTGCCCCGGCACCGGCGGAGTAGGGCCGGCGCTAGACTCGGGACCATGCCTTTGCCTTCCTCTGCCGCAGACCACATCCAGGACCTTGGCGGCTATGTCAGCGCGTCGCCGTCGAGCTTCCACGCCGCCCACGAGGGTGGCCGGCGGCTGGAGGAAGCGGGATTCACCCGCCTGGATGAACTGCAGCCGTGGGAAGGCGGGCCTGGATCCTACTTCATCATCCGCGACGGCGCCCTGATCGCGTGGGTGGTCCCGGAAGGTGCGGGGCCAACCACGGGGTTCAACATCCTGGGCGCCCACACCGATTCTCCGTCGTTCAAGCTCAAGCCCAAGCCCACCACCGGCGCGCACGGCTGGCTGCAGGCCGGAGTGGAAATCTACGGCGGGCCCCTGCTGAACTCCTGGCTGGACCGCGAGCTGCGGCTCGCGGGCCGGCTGGTGATGCTTGACGGCACGGAGCACCTCACCGCGACCGGGCCCATGCTGCGCTTCCCCCAGCTGGCCATCCACCTGGACCGGGCCGTGAACGAGGGACTCACGCTGGACAAACAGCGGCACATGAACCCGGTGTGGGGCCTGGGGAACCCCGCCGAATCGGACCTGCTGGGCATCCTGGCGGCCGCGGTTGCCAGTGCGTCCGTCGACCCCGGGCAGATCGGCGGGTACGACGTCGTCATGGCGGACACGCAGGAACCCGCGGTTTTCGGGGGCAAGGGGGAGTTCTTCGCATCAGGGCGGCTGGACAACCTTTCGGCCACGCATGCCGGGCTGGCTGCACTGGCCTCCCATTCCGGGTCCGGGGCAGCCGGTGGACCCATCGCCGTGCTCGCCGCGTTCGACCACGAGGAAATCGGCTCCAACTCACGCTCCGGTGCGTGCGGACCCATCCTGGAGGACGTGCTGGTGCGCATCTCCGACGCCCTGGGTGCAACGGTGAGCCAGCGGCGGCAGGCACTGTCGGCGTCGTTCTGCCTCTCGGCCGACGCCGGGCACGCCGTGCACCCCAACTACCCGGAACGTCACGACCCGGTCAACCACCCGGTGCTGAACGGCGGGCCCCTCCTGAAGATCAACGCCAACCAGCGCTACGCCACCGACGCATTCGGAGCCGCATTCTGGGCGCGCCTTTGCCGGGAAGCAGGCGTGCCGTTCCAGGAGTTCGTCTCCAACAACGTGGTGCCGTGCGGCTCCACCATCGGCCCGCTCACGGCCACACGGCTCGGGATCCGGACCGTGGACGTCGGTGTGCCACTGCTCTCCATGCACTCCGCCCGCGAGCTGTGCGGCGTGGAGGACCCACTGCGCCTGGCCGCTGTGGCGGAGCTGTTCTTCGGCACTGCCGCGTAGGCTGCGCGGGCCCGTTCAGGAGGCGTCGTCCAGGCTGAAGACGCCTCCGTCGACCTCGCGCGCGGGAACCCCTACCCAGGTCTGTCCGTCCGCTGCATTGCTCAGGACTGCGGCGCCCATTCCCACGGTGGCGTAGGCCCCCACCGAGATATGCTCCCGGACGCTTGAATTCATGCCGAGGGAGGCGGCGCGGCCGATGCGGACTCCGCCGCCCAGGGAAACACCCGCGGCAAAGGTTGCGAAATCTGCCGCGTCGACGTCGTACCTGAAGCTCACCGAGGGCATTGCCAGCACATGGCAGCCCAGGGTGACCGAGGCGGTAAGCACCACGTTCCGGAGCAGGATGCTTCCCCTGCCCACATGGCAGCCTTCCGGGTACTGCACCGTGGGGTCGATCGCGGTGGCGTAGCGGGTTTCCCCCAGACCCAGCACAGCCAGGCGCTGTACCGTCGACTCCCGGGCGGTAGGGGATTCGATGCAAACGAGCATCAGGGCGTGGGGGTACCTCGTGGCATCTTCGATCTTGCCGAGGACAGGGGCACCATCCACCGTGACACCTGCCAATTCCCTGTCATCATCGAGCAGGCCCACCACGTCGTACTGGCCGCTGCCGCGGACCATTGCCAGGACTTCCCGGGCAAGGCCCGTGGCACTGACGAGGATGAGCTCACTCATGCACCCGGCCTGCCCGCCGGTACTGCTGCCATGGCTGTCCCTTTCCGCGTCATCCCATGCCCCAGCCTGCTGCCAAACTAGCGGGCAGCGTCCGGGTTTGGCGATGCCGAACCGGCGTTTTGCCTGCCCTGCAGGGGAAAAGTGCGGGAACTGCGGTGTACCTGCGGTGCCTGGACATGCAGCCTACAAAACGGGCAGGACGTAGGGCTCGGGTGCCTTGGTTCCCTTGCCGGCAGCAAGGGCGGTCAGCTGTGCCCGGGACTCGACGCCGAGCTTGCGGTAGATGGCGGTAAGGCGCACTTCCACCGTCCGCACGGAAACGTACAGCGTTCCGGCGATTTCCTTGTTGCGCATGCCCCGGGCCACCATCCTGGCGAGGGCGCGTTCATGGTCCGAGAGCAGCAGCATGGCCGGATTGACCTGCGGGCGGGAAGGTTCCATCCGCTCGTCCAGCAGGAGGGAATCCAGGTGCTGGGTCCACGCATCGGCCCCGGCCTCATCGAACAGCACCTTGGCCCGGAGCAGCGCGTCGCGTGCGTCACGCAGCCTGCCGAAAGCGTGGAGCCGCTCCGCGTAGCACATCAGTGTCCTGGCCCGTTCGAGCGTGTGCGGGCTCCTGCCTTCCAGTGCCTGGTGGAACAGCTGCAGCGACTGCTCACCGTCCGCAAGCATGGCGCGGCTCCTTGCCATGGCCATCGCCAGCCACGGAGAACGCAGCCCCGCGGAGCGGGCCTCAAGTTGAAGGAGTGCCTGCGTGGCTTCTTGGTGCCGGCCCAGGCGGATCAGCGCCTCCACAAGGTCGGGCCCGGAGCGCAGGAGGGTGGGATTGCCAAACCGGCTGCCTGTTTCGGCGGCCCTGGACAGCTGTGCGACCGACTCTGCCAGGTCACCGCGCAGCAGCGCGAAATGGCCCTGGCAGGCAGCAAGCTGTGCCGTGAAGGCGGGATGGTCTTCCCCGCCGGCATATCGAAGCGCCTCTGCGGCAGCAACACGGGCCTGCGCTTCGTCGCCCACGGAGTGGGCACGCCACACCCGGAACAGGTGGCGCATCCCGCGGTGGTACAGGAAGTCGGGTTCCGACAGTTCCAGGTCATCGATCATCCTGACGGCCGTGCCCACGTTGCCGGCACGGATTTCGTTGTCGACTGCCAGGATGGCTGCGGTGTGCTGCCAGGCGGCGGGGCCGGGCCCAGTGGAATTGCGGAGCAGGGCAAAGGCTTCCCGGGCGCTGTCGTACCGCTCCGCGTAGGTGAGGGCGCGGGCGGACATCAGGAGCCCCGGGGCGCGGGCGGCGCCGGTGTGTCCGTCCTTGCGGGCGGGGTCGGCCGTGCCACCGCCGATGACGTCCATCAACAGCCCGGCCTGCCGGGCCATTGCCCGGTGCTGTCCGGTTGCGGAACCGGTGAGGGTGTCGCACTGGCGCAGCACGTCCGCGGACGCCTGCAGCACATCCGACGCCACCTGCAGCTCCCACCGTTCCGCGTAGTAGCAGCCCCCGGATACCAGCAGCCCGGCAGAATATGCGGGATCGTGCCGTCCGAACTCCTTCACGAGGCGAAGCAATGCGCTTGACCGAACCGCCGTCCCCTCGGCGAACTGGATCTCGAAGTCCAACCCCGTCAGCCGCAGGATCAGCGCGGGATCGTGGGTTATCCGCTGGGCCCACTCCAGGTAGCGGCGGGCGTACGCGAATTCGCCCCGGTTGAACAGCAGCTCGGCCATACCGGCAAGCTGCGCCGCGGTTTCCGGGTGGCCGGGGTCGATCGCCAGGGCCCGTTCGACGTACTCCAGCGCCATCGGTACGTCGCCCTCCCCGGCCAGGTCACGGGCATGCCGGAGCAGCTGGAGTGGCATCTCCGGCCCGGCATCGGTGAAGCTCAGGTGCCAGGTCCGGCCCCGGGCGTCAACGCCGACCGCTGCTTCCGCGACTTCCCGGTGCCCGGCGATGCGTTCTGCCGGCGCCATGGCCCGGAAGACATATTCCCGAAGCAGTTGATCCCCGATGCCAACGTGGCGTCCCGACCGTTTCACCAGGCCGGCAGCCAGCAGTTCGTCCACCCACGTCCATGCACCACCGCACGTCCTGGATATGGCAGAGATGTCGGTGTGGCGGGAAAGTGCCAGCAGGTCCAGGACCCGGCGGGCACTGGGTGCCAGTGTCCGCACTTTGCCTGCGAACCCTGCGTCAAAACTGCCGTTGGCCGGCAACGGGACAGGCAGCGCGGAGCGGCCACCTGCGTGCCGTTCCACAAGCTGGTCGTGAAGTTCGACGGCGGCAAGCGGGTTCCCGTGGGCGGCGGCGGCAACCGCCTGGGCAGCCGCCGTCGTGATCCGCCTGGGTGCCATGCCTTCCAGCATGCGGACGGTGTCGCTGAAGCCGAGCGCGCCCAGCCGCAAGGTGGGCAGGCCGCCGAAGGGGCTGCCGGGAAGATCCGTCCGCAGGCCGGCGAACAGGACGGTATCCGTACCTGCCAGCCGCCTGGCCAGGAACCCGATGACCGCTTGGCTGGCGGGGTCCATCCGGTCGGCGTCGTCGATCACGATGACGGTGCGCGGCGACAGCCGCTGCTGCAGGCCACTAAGCAGCAGGCCGGCGGCTGCCTGCAGGTCCGTCGCTCCGGCTGCGTTCCCGGGGAGCCTGCCCGCAATCCGGTTGAGGACGGGATCATCCATCTCGTTCAGGAGCGCGGTCAGCCCGGACAGCGGCCAGCCGGATTCCGCTGCGGCGGCGCGCAGGAGTGTGCTCCGGCAGTTGGAGAGGGTGGGGATTGCTGACAGGAGGGCTGTCTTGCCCACGCCCTGGGGGCCGACCACCACCAGCGCGGAGTCCTTGGGCCCACGGATGACGGACAGTATGCGGTCCAGTTCCTTGCGGCGGCCTACAAACGGCATGGTGTCCCCAATCATCGAAGAAGGAGACCGCTTCCAGCAGTGGCACTACGCGGCCTGGCGCCGCTCCCCAGGGCAGGCTTCGACCGGTAAGGATTGAATATAGCGTGCAACGCAGCGCTTTCACCACTGTAAATTCATTCTTTTCCAGGTTAGGTGCCCCTGGCAGCCGAAAATCACCGTTCCGGGAAAAAGCATCCCCTATACCTAAAACCCGCGGAAGAACGCATCCCCTATACCTAATATCGGCCGGTCCGGCTGATCCCTGTACTTGCCTTGACACGGGATTGAGCCTGCCAAAAGTGAGTACTTACTACTGGTGACAGTTGCAAGGCACTCTCAATAGGCTTTCGTCACGGCCAGAGTCAAAGGCTAAGTGAGCTGGGGCCCGAGACCAGACCCATGACCGGATAAGCATTAAAGCCGTCGGCTTCAACCGTGCGGCTCTTTGATAACTAATCCGCAACGTCATGAAGTGGTGAGGTATTTGTCCATTTCCATCCAGCTCCCAATTACTTTCGCGACGCCGGCCACCGAGTCGGTCAAGGCATCCATCAGCGTCGTTATCCCCACTTTGAACGAAGCCAGGAATATTCCGTGGGTTCTTCGCCGAATGCCGTCCTACGTCGATGAAGTGATCATCGTGGACGGCCGTTCCACCGACAACACGGTGGGTGTGGCGCAGGCCATCCGCGATGACCTGGTGATCGTCAACGAACAGCGCAAGGGCAAAGGCGTGGCACTCCGGTCGGGGTTTGCCGCGGCCTCCGGCGACATCATCGTCATGCTGGACGCGGACGGCAGCATGGACCCGCAGGAAATCGGCTGGTTCGTTTCCCCGCTGCAGCACGACTACGACTTCGTCAAGGGTTCACGCCATGTCACCGGCGGCGGTTCAGAAGACCTCACGCGCCTTCGGAGGGCCGGTAACCGCGCGCTCACCAGGCTGGCCAATACGGTCCTGCACAGCAACTATTCGGATCTTTGCTACGGCTACATCGCTTTCCGGCGCGAATGCCTGGAAATCCTGCAGCTGGAATCGGACGGCTTCGAGATTGAAACCGAACTGATTGTCCGGGCTGCCCGGGCCGGCCTTCGGATCGCGGAGGTTCCCAGCATCGAGCTGGACAGGATTTCCGGAAATTCAAACCTGCAGACATTCCGCGACGGTTGGCGGGTGCTCCGCAAATTGACCCATGAATGCACTATGTGGGAAGCGCCAACGGCGGGCGCCCGTCCCGAGGCCCTTCGGCGGGTCAAGTACACCTACGCCAATATCAGCGTCCCGCGGACTCCCACTGATCCGCAGACAATCCTTTCACTCATCAAGGGGGTTTAGCATGCTGGACCGGATTAACGACCATTTGAGCGTTTCGATCGTGATTTGCGCCTACACGGAACGGCGCTGGGATCTCCTCCTGGATGTCATAGAGTCCGTCCGGGCACAAAGGCTCGCTCCACAGGAGATCATTGTGGTCGTCGACCACAATGAAGACCTCTACGGAAGGCTGCAGGAAATCGTCGACGACGTAACGGTCGTGGAGAGCGTGGGACCCCGTGGGCTCTCAGGCGCCCGCAACACCGGCGTGGCCCTGGCCGATTCGGACATCGTCGCCTTCCTTGACGATGACGCAGTGGCGGCGCCGGACTGGTTGGAGCGCCTGGTGGTCCTTTATGACGACCCCGATGTCCTAGCTGTCGGCGGCCGGGTCGAGCCCGTCTGGGACCAGGGCCGGCCGGGCTACTTCGGTGAGGAACTCGACTGGATCGTTGGCTGCAGCCACCGCGGACTGCCAACAGTCGCCTCCGAGGTCCGCAATGTTATCGGCGCGAACATGTCGTTCCGGCTCGAAGTCCTTCGGCAGGTGGGAGGCTTCAACCTGGCCCTCGGCAGGCAGGGGAGCATACCCCTTGGCTGCGAGGAGACCGAAGTGTGCATCCGCTCCACCATGGGCGCACCGGGGTCGCGGATCGTCTACGAGCCGGCTGCCCTGGTCCGCCATCACGTGCCTGCAGACCGGGGAACCATGCGCTACATGCTCTCGAGGTCCTGGTCGGAGGGAATCTCCAAGGCACAGGTCAGCCATATTGTGGGCCAGAAGCGGGCCCTTGGGCCGGAGCGGCGGTACGTTCGCAGCACGCTGCCGCGCGCCGTGTTTTCCGGACTCAGGGAATGGGGCAGTGGGGAGAATCCCCAGGGACTGGGCCGTGCTGGCTCTGTCCTGGCGGTATTGGCCTTCACCTCCGCCGGTTACCTGCGTGGACGCCAGCTGGCCCACGCCTCCACGACGGAGCTGAACAAAGCCGCTCCCCATGGCGCCGCCTGGCGGGAAGTGCAGTAAAGGCCTGAACCAGCAGAGGCCTCCATCCCCAGGGATGGAGGCCTCTGCTGGTTTTATGCTTGACGGCGCAAAAGGTCCAGCGCAAGAAAGTCCACCGCTGCACAAAAAGTCCGTTGTGGGGCCGCCCTTAGGGCCGCCAGTAACGCAGCCCGCCGCTGGTGGTGCCGTCGTCGTCCACGTCGATCAGGGCGTACGGGAAAGCCTGCCGGTCGGCTTGGTCGGGTCCGGGCCCGCGCACGTCCGATGACCAGGTGCCGGTATTGATGTAGCGGGTGGGGGAGGAGCCGAGCGGCACATCCAGGGCACGGTGGGTGTGGCCGGAGATGTACCAGGCAACTTCCGAACCGTGCGTCCTCAGGATCTGTGCGGACCGGGCGGCTGCCGGAGGAGCGGCCGCGCCGCGGGTATTGGGTGCAGCGGCTCGCAGCACCATGCGGGCCGCGGCGGCCGGAAGCGCAGACACCGTCCGGAACCGGGATACACGTGCCAGCTTTCGGACGGCCGCCCGGTCGAGTGCCAGCCTGGAGGATTCAGTAGTGAGCAGGTGGTCGTAGGCGGGCCTGCGCATGCGGCTTTCCGCCCGCTCGGAGGCCAGGCATGCCCGGGCAACGGCCCCTGCGCGCCCCAGGCGCGACCGTGAGGGATGCGCGTGCAGGGCTGCAAGGGGAGGAAGGTCCAGATCATCGGTCCCGTTGATTGCGGTCCGGAGAACCTCAGGGATGCGGTGCAGTGGGTGGTGCAGATGGCCGTGCTCGGCGAGGAGCACGTCGGGGACATAAAGCAGCCACGGGTGCACCTGGACCCGCGTGGGATCGGCGGGCGACAGCAGGCTGGCCAGGCGGGCGGCTACCTGGGGGCGGGCCAACTCCACATCATGGTTGCCGGTTACGAAGTGCAGCTGCACGCCTTGCGCCACGCACGCTTGCAGGGTCTGGAAGGTGTCCGGGTGGCCGGCAAATATGGCTTCGAGCCGCGCCAGGCTCTCCTGCTCGGTCAGGGCCGCAAGCTCGAACGTGTCGCCGAGGAATACGAGGTGCTGTTGCGGCCCGGAACCGGCGAGGACGCTGCGGCGCAGGAAACCGGTGAGCATCCTGCCGGTGTGTCGGGGATCGTCGTCCGACGCGTCCAGGTGGAGGTCGCTGACAAGCAGCCATCGCGCCGCACGGCTCACGTGAGCAGTCCCAGCACGCGGGGAAAGAGGAGGACCAGGAACAACACCCACATGACCGCGACGACGGCCTTCATGTTCAGTCTCGATCCGAGGATCGTTGACTGTACCGGCGTCCCGGTGTTTGGTCCGGCATGCCGGACCTCGAGCGCGACAAGGGTGACGAGCAGGATGGCGGCTGCGAGCAGCCCGGCAATATCGATCATGCTGCGGCCTCCTGCCGTGCGCGTGCCAGGCACGCAACAATAGTGATGACACCCATGGTGACGACGCAGGCCTGCCATGACCAGACCGTGAGGTAGAACATGGCCGTGGACACCGCGGTGAGGGTGGCAAGGCCGAGGGCCAGGACGAGCAGTGCCACGAGAGCGAGGTCCGTCACCGGCGTCAGCCGGGTCATTGCCTGCCCCGGGAGCAGGACCAGGACTGCCGCCGCCGAGAGCGCCTGGAGCGGCGCCGGGAGGCCGACCAGCACGGCCAGCGACAGAACAGCGGCGGCGATAGCCAGTGCCAGCGTTGGCCGGCTCACTCCGCGCCAGTTCATGGCCCCACCCGGTAGACGCGCGCGTCGCTGTTACTGAACACGAGGTTTACTCCGTCCTGGTCGCTGAGCCAGTTTTCCAGCTCATCAAAGCCTTGCGTGGTGGTTTGGCCCTGCACTACCAGGCTCGATTCGGATGAGCGCAGGAGCAGCAGGTATCCGCCCGCCACGTTATGCCGGGCATAGCCGTAGATGAGGGGTCCGCATGTCCCGGCCGACAGGTCGGAGGGGCAGAGGTCCTCGATGGTCCGGTACCGGTGGCCCAGGTAGTCCTGGTTGCGCCAGGGTGTTGGGTGGGCAGCGGAGATGATGGCTGCACCGTCCGGTGCGAGGCGGTCCACCCGGTTGACGGCGTCGATCTCATTGTTGGTGAAGACGTCGTATTGTGCGTTCCCGAACCGGCCGGTGACCGTCATAGCGGCGAGCAGGAAGAAGGTGAGCACAAATGCTCCAGCAGCCAGGAGCGAGGGGCGTTTGATCCTCGTCCCCATCCCTTCCGCCGGGAGCAGGACGGAACACGCCTGCAGGGCAACGAAGGGAAGGGCGAACAGGGATATGCGGATCAGCATCTCCCCGCCGTAGGACTGTGCGGGGAAGAGCAGCAAGGGGGTGACAGCGAGGAGGAGCACGCGGATGTCGAGGTGTCCGCGGCGCCAGTCACGGATCATGCCGATAGCAGCCAAAGTCCAGAGCAGGAGGGTGAGGGCCATCCGGATCTGCACCACCAGCACGTGTCCGGCGGTCCCGTTCGTGCGGTCCACGACGTTCGATTCAATGGCGGTCTGGAGTCCCGCGTCCGCCAGGGGCGGATGCCCGGCAAGGTAGGTGCTGGCGGGGTAGGCGAGCCAGAGGACCAGCACGACGCCGGCAATCAGCACCAGCCGGCCTGGCCAGACACGTCCTGCCAGGGTCAGGGCGGTGAGGGCGATGAGCACCATGAATGGAGTCAGTTGGTGGCTCGCGCTAATGACCACGATCAGCAGGAGCGTTATGGCCAGTGCGCTCACGCGGTGGCCTGGCCGGGAATCGGCGGGAGTGCGGCCGCGCCACCACGCCGCGAGGTTGGCCCGGCGGAAGCCGCTGAACTGGGGCGTCCTGGCGGCGAGGGGGCCAAGGATCAGGGCGATGACGACGAGGTACAGGAAGAAACCGAAGGCCTGCGGTGAGAGGTAGTCCTGGTCCTGCCAGTTACCGAGGCAGAAGAGCCAGAGCACCAGCCACCGCCGGCGCGGATCCTTCGTCAGGTAGCGCGTCACCACGGCCACGGCCAACAGCCACAGTGCGACGTTAAATACGGGCGCCCAGAGGGCAACGGTCACCGGGTCCAGGCCCGAGGCCTTGAGGACGGTTGCCACCAGGGCGAAGAAGCCTGGCCAGTTGAAGTACGCATCGATGTTGGGGTCGACGGCCACGTTCTGTGAGAGGGCGTCCGCAATGCCCAGGTGGCGGAATGCGACTTCGCCCCGCGGTACATCCGTGACGAAGACGGCGGTGCCGAAGAGAACCAGCACCTGCACCGCGACGAGCCACACCATGACAGGGCTCCGGGCCGGGCCTGCCGCGTCTCCCCGCAGTGCCACCACGAAAGTGACGTTAAGTATCAGGACGGCTGCCCAGAAGGGGTAGGGCAGTACACCGATGAGTCCCAGGTCGCTGTTAATGGGCAGAGCGACCGTTGATGCGGACCAGGCCGCAAGGGCGAGCGAAGCAGCGCCCGCCACTGCGCACCAGATATCAAGGGCCTTCCACTTTGCCAATGGAGGGACGGTCTCCTTAAGCGTGCTGGTCATGATGCCTCCTTTTTCACGCGGCGGAGAATGGAGAGAAGCCGGAGGCCGATCGCGACGGCCCCGACGGAGAGCACCACCAGCCATGCGAGGGCCATGGCGCTGGAGCCCTGTGCGGCGGCCACCAATGCCGAGATGCAGAGGGCGGCGCCGAGTACCACGCCGACCGAGATTGCCTCTGCATAGAGTCCGAGGACCCTGCACACGGAGTTGTAGGCCTGAAGCACGGCGTACGCCACCAGCCCGGCAGCCAGCAACCGGAGGGCCACGGTGGACGCGTTTGCGTACCTGTCCCCAAGGAGATGGAGCAACGGGTGGGCGAAGACGATGAGGACGACGGCAGCGACACTTCCGATGACAAGCGACCAGCGGAAGCTCGCCCACGTGGTCGCGGCCAGGCGCCCGGGCTCACGGACTCCTTCGGAGAACTGCACGATGCCGATCAGCATGGGAGCCGTATAGGCGGCCCAGGCCATCATCCATGCCGGATACCAGTAGGCCGCGACCTCCGGCGACACCAGGTGCGCGAGCAGGAGCGGCAGCACCAGTCCGGGCGCACGTTCGGTGAGGGTAAGGAGTTGGTTTGGGATGCCAAGCATCAGCAGCGGACGGCCTCGTGCGGGGTGGAGGGACGGCCTGGGCCGGTAGCCGACCAGCCTGCGCAACTGGATGAAACCAATGAGGCAGGAAACTGCCGATCCCAGGGTCCAGCAGGCCATGAGAACGTCGGCGCCGGCGCCGTGCGCCTGCCACGCCACGAGGGCGGTAGCAAACAGCGGAACCAGGCCGCCCACCGTGTACCGCAGCGTGGCGCTGCTGCCGCGTCCCAGCGCCACGAGTGCCTGGTCCAGCACGGTACACATGGTCCCGGTGACAGCGGCCATGATGAACATCAGCCAGAACAGGACTGTCAGCGAACCGGTGTCCGGCGAGACGACGGTTTCCAGGACCAGATAGCCCAGGGCCAGCACCGTGCCCGCCACTCCGACGATGCCAAAGGCGGTGTCGAGTACCCGGGCCGGAGCCTCCCCCCTTCCGACGGAGACGATGACAGCTGATCCGGTGCCCAGCACTGCAAGCTGGGTGCAGATCATTACCGCGGAAACCGCTGCTGTGGTGAGCCCAACCTCCCGGTCAAACGTGGCGTGTGCGGCGATGATCCAGAAGGCGAAGCCCGTACCCGTCTGGGCGGCTTTGGCGATGACGAGGCCGATGGAACTGCGCAGGGGGGAGTGCCGGACGACGGTTGGGACATCCGATGGGGCGATTTCCCGTTCAGCCGTCACGACCTAAACCCCTCGCCATACCCGCATAGTTGTACCAGCAGAAGGCGATGTAGTAGCGCAGCCATTCGGGCTGGCCGGCAGCGAGGCTTAACGCACTGCCACGGACTGCTGCTGCGGCGGGCAGGAGAGCCAGGCGGGCACCGCGCCAGCCGTGCTTGCGGACCATCTTGCCCAGGCCCGTTCCGTCCATGAGGAATTGGTCCAGTGCGAAGTCAAAGTCGTCGGCGGCGAACCGGTGTTCAACGAAGACCCGCTGTGACACCCCGGTCTTCATCCCCGACTGCCTCATCCGCCAGCGAAGTTCTATGTCTTCGCCCGACTTGAACGTGTCGTCGAAACCCAGGGCCAGCATGAGGTCCCTGTCGACCAGTGTCGCCACCAGGCCAAACCAGTTGCGGCTGCGGCCCGTGCGATGGTGGTGCGCCAGGGCCTGGCCCCAGTAGCCGGGTCCTGCGACGCTCTCCAGCCCCGCCTGGAGGGCGTCGTAACCGTCCTCCATCAACTCGATGAGCAGGTCCGCGACCCCCGTGGCCCCGAAGACGACGTCGGCATCCACCAGCAGGACCCAGCGCGTCCTGCTGCTGCGGACACCGAGGGTCCGGGCCCAGGGCAGGCCGCGCCCCTCGTCGCTCAGGACCCGGGCACCTGCCGCGCGGGCGATGTCAACGGTTTTGTCAGTGGAAAGTCCATCCACCACGATGATTTCTGCGACACCGGACTGGCGCAAGGCTTCGAGGCAGCCCGGGAGCAGGTGTTCGGCGTTCCGGGCCGGAACAACTGCCGTGATGTCTGCTGTGCTGTGGCCCATCGTGTCCACCCCTCACACCTGCTCGTCGAGGACCGACGGCAGCAGCTCATCAAGGTGCCGGACGATGTCATCCGACGCCTGGTCCGCGGAGTAGGCGGCGGGTACCTGCAACAGGTGGCAGGGGCGCCCGTCGAGCGCTTTGCTCAACACGAGGCCCTTCGCCGCGAAGTGCTCGCGCCACGGGACGACCGAGGTGGCTGCCAGGCCCGTCACGACCCGCTGCGAGAAGCCGGCCATTTCGATGTGGAAGTTGCCGATCATGCGGTCGACCATCCAATCGGTCGTCCGTTCCAACGCCCTGGTCTGCGCACCGTCATAGCGTTCGATGTAGATGGCCGCGGCCAGCGGGGCTTTGGTGGTTACCTTCCGCCCCGGGAAAGCGGCCTCAGGGGTGACCATCCGGTGCTCGGGGGACCAGCGCCGGGAGAAGTCTGCCAGCCGCGGATAACGGATGACGTACGGGTGGACCACTGTGGTGAGGCGCCCGACGGTCCCGGAAAGTTGGGAAGGGACGAGGGGCTTGCGGGCGCCCTCGAACAGGTGGGGATAGATGTCGCGGTGGTGCGGCTTGATAAACATCGGCTTCGCATAGCCGAGAAGTGTGGCGTCCTCGGCGAGGAACGCCCAGTCGTCTCCCATGAAGGACCAGCCCTCGCGCCGCATCAGCTTGGCGGCGGTGCTCGTCTTGCCGGTTCCGCCGGCCGCGGGAAGCGCGATTGCGTGGCCCCGGTATGCCATTGTTGCCGCGTGGATCATTGCTGCTCCCCGGGCAACCATGGCGGCATCAAGGACAGGTACCACGGACGTCAGCAGTTCGCCCGGCCCGTGGATGCGCCAATTGTCTCCGTCCCGTACAACCTGGACCCGATCGGCCTGGAAACGCACGCTGTTGTCGGTATACGCCAACTCATGCTCTACGTGGCCTGCATCCGGCATGGCTTCCGGTTGGTCGTCGACAATGATCTCGGCCTGACGCTCCGTGTCCGAGGCAAAACATGCCAGCATGCTCTGAAGCTGCCTCGCTGCCGGGGCATTCGCGTCGACGCTGATGGTGACACGGCCGTGAATGTCGAAGTGCAGAGCCTTCGTCCGCCTGGTGCTCATAGTCCTCCCCTGTCTGATTGGTGTCGGCCGTGGAGCCCGGCCCGGGTCCCGATCCGTCAGTGCCCCTAGGCGAATCCGAAAAACCCCGGCCGTGATGCCGCCGGCAGAATCGAGCGTAGGGTAGGCGGCCCGGGTAAACACCGGTAGTGTGTACTCGCTTTTGTCCCGGCTCCTACGTGGGGAAATACGTGGTGACGCGGGAGGCAGGGGTGGCGGGACAGCCGTCAGTGCGGCGTTAGGTACATTGGGGGTTTCGCCCGCGCGGGCGTCGGGTAGGGGGGGTGCCTCTCCTAGCCTGCCGGGGCATAAACCCGCACCCAGTCCACCCGCATCTCGCCCGGGCCGTTGCCACTGCCGTCCGGGAACCAGTCGAGTTGCAGTGTCTGGTGCATGGGACCAGCGGGTTTGTGTGTGGGGTCGTCGTCCTCAAACCACTTCACGCCATCGATGTAGCCCACGATGCCGCGAGGGGACCAGTCCACCGCATAGTTGTGGAACTGGGTGAGGTCCAGGGCCTGGGAGACGGAGGTCTTCGAGTTTGAACAGCCGTAGTGGTGGAAGAAGTTGACGACGTTCCAGTCGCCGGTTGTCTCCGCATAATCGACTTCGCCGTCGCACGGCCAATTTCCGCTTTCGGGCCACAGGATTGCCACCATGTGGTACTCATCGTCGCCGGAGCCGGCCGCGCGGACTTCCCACCGCCCGTACTCCTGGCTGCCGAATTTGGCGGACATGCCGGCTGTGGTCCCGTCGTTGGTGCCCGAGATCAGCAGCTTGGAACCGTCCACCGTGGCCTGCCGCGGGCTTCTAACGCCGTTTCCGGCGTGCCCGGCACTGTCGTACACGGACCACTTCGCGGGGTCCGGTGCGCCGGCATAGTTGAACTCGTCCCCGGCGATCGGCGTGCCCCACTGCAGCCTGGCCGCGGCCGAAGCCTGCCCGGTTGCGTCCGTTGGGGCCGAGCACCCTGCCAACAGCATTGCCGCCCCAAGGGCGATCACGTGTCTGCGCACACGTCAGATGATAGGGCTGCCGGGGCAGGTTTGGGCACCCTTTCTTCAATCGAGCGGTCCCGGGTACCGGTTTTCCACATAGCCGTCCACAGGTGCGTAGAGAGGGGGACCACGCACCTAGCCTTGAGTCAAGCGCGAATCGCCTATCGGGTCCAAATGCACTAGGATAGTGAAGTCTGTGCTGCGTCCTGCCTCCGTTCCGGAAGCGGGGCATCGCACGGAACCGCAAATGAACCTCCTGTTACGGAAATGCCGTAACCGCTTAGCCCAAAGGAGGTGGGTTCACATATGCGTCCTTACGAATTGATGGTAATCATCGACCCCGAGGTCGAAGAGCGTACCGTTGAGCCGTCGCTTCAGAAGTTCCTGAACGTCATCACCAACGATGGTGGAACCATCGAAAAGGTTGACATCTGGGGCCGTCGCCGTCTGGCCTACGACATCAAGAAGAAGTCCGAAGGTATCTACGCCGTGGTGAACTTCACCGCCAAGCCGGAAACCGCCAAGGAACTTGACCGCCAGCTGTCTCTTAACGAGACCATCATGCGCACCAAGATCACCCGCCCCGAAGAGCAGAAGGTTGTTGCTGAGTAATTCAGCACCTTTCTTCATTCTTCACCCCGCAGGACACGCACTCTTCACCCAGGATCGAACAAGGAGGCAGTAGATGGCAGGCGAGACCACCATTACGGTCATCGGTAACCTCACCAATGACCCGGAATTGCGGTTCACACCGTCCGGTTCGGCAGTAGCGAACTTCACCATCGCTTCCACCCCCCGCACCTTTGATCGCCAGTCCAACGAGTGGAAGGACGGGGAGACCCTGTTCCTCCGCGCCGCTGTGTGGCGTGAAGCAGCCGAGAACGTTGCCGAATCCCTGACCAAGGGCATGCGCGTCATCGTTACCGGCCGCTTGAAGAGCCGTTCCTACGAAACAAAAGAAGGCGAAAAGCGCACCGTTATCGAGCTTGAGGTCGACGAAATCGGCCCCAGCCTGCGCTACGCCAACGCCAAGGTCAACCGCACCCAGCGCTCCGGCGGACAGGGTGGGGGCGGCTTCGGCGGAGGCAACAGCGGCGGTGGCTTCGGCGGCGGCAACTCTGGTGGAAACCAGGGCGGCAACGCCGGCGGAGGATGGGGTGGCGGCAACCAGCAGGCTGCACAGGACGATCCCTGGGCTACGCCCGGAGTCTCCAACGCAGGTGGCTGGGGCAACGGCCCCGATTCCGAACCTCCCTTCTAAACCCAAACAACGGCCCGGCGCGGGGCTGCCGGGTGCCAAAAGGCACCCAAGGTACTGTCGCCGTCGGGCCACCACCATCCCGTGGATCAATATCCACGGGCTCCCTAGAATAGGAGCTCCACGATGGCTAAGGCTGAACTCCGTAAGCCCAAACCAAAGTCCAACCCCTTGAAGGCCGCTGACATCACTGTCATCGACTACAAGGACGTAGCATTGCTGCGCAAGTTCATCTCCGACCGCGGAAAGATCCGCGCCCGTCGCGTCACTGGCGTCACGGTGCAGGAACAGCGCAAGATCGCACAGGCAATCAAGAACGCCCGCGAAGTTGCTCTGCTGCCTTACTCCGGCGCTGGCCGCGGCTAAGGAAGGGATTAACTAACATGGCAAAGCTCATTCTGACCCACGAAGTCACCGGTCTCGGTGCTGCTGGCGACGTTGTCGAGGTCAAGGATGGTTACGCACGTAACTACCTGCTGCCCCGCAACTTCGCCCTGACCTGGTCGAAGGGTGGCGAGAAGCAGGTTGAGTCCATCAAGGCTGCCCGCGCCGCCCGCGAGCACGCTTCCCTGGAAGATGCTCAGAAGCAGGCCGCTGCACTGTCCGCAAAGCCGGTCAAGCTGGTCGTCAAGGCCGGCGAGTCCGGCCGCCTGTTCGGCACCGTCAAGCAGGGCGACGTTGCTGACGCTGTTGAGGCCGCCGGCCTCGGCAAGATCGACAAGCGCAAGGTTGAACTGCCCGCCCACATCAAGTCGGTTGGTTCCTACCAGGCCAACGTCCGCCTTCACGCTGACGTTGCTGCTGTGATCGAACTCGACGTGGTTGCAGGAAAGTAGTCCTCAACTGCATCAGAAGACCCCCGTTGCCGGTTCCGGCGGCGGGGGTCTTTCGTTGTCCGGTGGTAGCCTGCTCCGGTGAAACCGATACCGCGCAGCCGCCCCTTCCACCAAGTAGATGTTTTCGCCGGCCAGGCCTACCGCGGCAACCCGCTCGCCGTCGTGCTTGATGCCCAAGGGCTGGATACGGCAACAATGCAGCACTTCGCCAACTGGACCAACCTTTCGGAGACTACTTTTCTCCTGCCCCCCGAGAATTCCCTCGCGGATTACCGGGTCCGGATCTTCTTCACCTGTACCGAGGAGTTCCCATTCGCAGGCCATCCTACGCTGGGATCGGCGCATGCCTGGCTGCAGGCCGGGGGAGTACCCCAGTCGGACGGCTACCTGGTGCAGGAGTGCGCCGCTGGGCTGGTCCGGATAAAGCGCGACGGCGGGAGGCTGGCTTTCGCGGCACCACCGCTGACACGTTCCGGCCCGGTGGATGCAGCCGTGCGCCGGCAGCTGGCCGATGCGCTGCGGCTGCCCGCTTCCGGCATTCTCGACGCGTCATGGCTGGTCAATGGCCCCGAATGGATCGGTGTCCTGCTGGAGTCAGCGGCGCAGGTGCTGGCTCTTGAGCCGGACCAGGCGGCGATGGGTGACCTGAAGATCGGCGTCATCGGGCCCCACGAGCCCGGCGCCGGTGCCGACTTCGAGGTCCGCACCTTCCTCCCCGGTGATGCCATGGCGGAAGATCCGGTCACCGGCAGCTTTAACGCCGGTGCCGCCCAGTGGCTCATTGGAAGCGGCAGGGCACCGGAGGAATACGTAGCCTCGCAGGGGACCGTCCTCGGCCGGTGGGGGCGCATCCATGTCAGCGCTGAGGGCGGGGATATCTGGGTGGGTGGTGATTCCACCACGTGCATCCGGGGGAGTGTCCTGCTCTAATCCAGTGGCCTGGAGTTGGTGTCCGGGAATAGTTCCCTGCCACCGGCAGTTCAGAGGTGTAGATGCATATGCATGTATGCTGTGAGAACGAGAACCAGGAGAACGCCATGGAAACCCGCCGCATCACCGTCCTTTCCGCAGGACTGGGCGTACCCTCATCCAGCCGCCTGCTGGCCGACCAGCTCTCCGCAGCTGCGGAACGGCAGCTCCGGACGGCCGGCTACGACGTGGCCGTTGACGTCGTCGAACTCCGGGACCTCGCCGTGGACATCGCCAACAACTTCGTCACCGGATATGCCCCACCACGCCTGGCGGATGTCATTGCCGGCGTGGAGGCATCCGATGGCATCATTGCCGTAACCCCCGTCTTCAGCGCTTCCTACAGCGGCCTGTTCAAGTCCTTCATCGATGTGCTGGACCCGAAGTCCCTGGACGGCAAGGCTGTCCTGCCCGGCGCCACCGGCGGAACCGACCGGCACCAGATGGTCCTGGACTACGCGCTGCGGCCGCTCTTCAGCTACCTTCGCACGCGCATCACCCCGACGGGCGTGTTTGCCGGCCCGCAGGACTGGGGGACGGCGGATGAGGGCGGCCAGTCATTGGCCAACCGGATTGAGCGCGCGGCGGGCGAGTTCACGCGCCTGCTGGAGGGCCCGCAGCCCGGCCGGAAAGCCGCCCCGCTGGAGTCGCTCCCGTTTGAGCAACTGCTGGCGGGCATTTCCGGGTCCCGCTAGTCGTCCAACAGCTCGATGAACTCGCGGGCCTGCTTCGGTGAGATGTCCGAGTGCCGTGTCAGGGCATTCACCGCCGCCTCGGTGTCGCCGCTGCGCGCCAACGTCCGGATCCTGCCGTAAATCTCATCGTTGAGCATGTTGCTGCTTACTTCCCGGGTGACATCGCCCTTGCTGGCAATGGCCCGGTACCGGTACGGGAAGCGCTGCGGCTCGTCCTCCGCCTCCTCAGGCGGCTGCGTCGGCTCCGGGCTACGGTACGGCTGGGGATGCGCTGCCAAGGCTCCTACGGCGTCCCGTGAGGCACGCAGCCCTTCCCCGGTGATCTCGTAGTAGAGCTTGACGGCAGCCATGGCCTGGCCCTGCGCAATCAGGGCATAGAGCCGGCGGTGTTCGTCCTCGGACAGCCTCTCCGCCGCTGCCCGGGCCAGCTCCTGCGGAGTGGCGGCAGGCAGGGACTGGGTGGCCCCACGTTCCGCCTTCCGCTTCCGGGCGGCCCGATAGGCCAGGATGACCCCCGCAACCACAGCGAGCAGGATCAGGACGGGGACCACAAGGGATTCCATTTCACGAGCCGTTCTTTTTTACTTCCTGGCCTTGCCAGATGCGGTTGTTGTGGTGTCCATCCGCGCGGCCGGACACCACGGCAGAGCACTTCGCGCAGTGCTGCGGGCAGCGGCACCCGAGGATCGCCCATATCTAGAGCTTAATCCAGGGCGGGGTTATCCACAGCAATATTCGACCTCCTGCATACACCACTGCCCGGAGCCGATCAAACTCCCCGGCCGGAATATGAGGAGCGCCACCTTTGACGGAATTGCGTTCGTTAGCCCTCCGCTGTCCCCGTTCACCCCGGCGATCTCCCCACTGGCCTGTGGATGAAATTCCCGAAAAGAAATATTTACTCCACATGTCGGATCTAACGTTTCCGCAGGTCAAAGCCCGATGAGCGAGTAAAAAAACTTTGTATCCACAGGGTTCCCCACAGGCTGTGCACAAGGTATGCACGGTACTGCACAGGTTATCCACAGGCTCTGCAGCTTGCTGGCTTTGCGGCTGGCGCGCCTGCCGCTAGCGTTGCGGGGTACCTGTTCTTCGGCGTCCATAGAGGCGCCTGTAGACCCCCGGTTTTGGACCCGCAGCCATGCCACGCACCTGCATTTGTGGAAAAGCTGTGGATAGTGGGGATAACTCCAAGCCGGCCACGGTTTGAACGCCTTCAGCAGCCTGATTGTCAGGGCCTGGAGGTAGAACTGGGCACGTGGCGGGTCCGGTTTCCGGAAGGCCACGGGCAGGATAAACCACTGGGCCAAGGCCCGGTACAAATGGAGGACGGCAGCTTTGTCAATCGCGCACCTGGACCCTGACGAGGCCACCCGTGGAACGGATTCCAGCAGGAAGCCGCCCCAGGACATTGCTGCCGAACAATCGGTCCTTGGCGGGATGATGCTGTCAAAGGACGCCATTGCGGATGTGGTCGAGATCCTCCGCGGCCAGGATTTCTACCGCCCTGCGCACGAGACCATTTACGAGGCGATTATCGACCTCTACGGCCGCGGTGAGCCTGCCGACGCCGTTACTGTCTCCGATGAGCTGACCAAGCGTGCCGAGATTAACAGGATCGGTGGTCCTGCGTATCTGCACGAGCTGATCCAGACCGTTCCCACGGCCGCCAATGCGGGATACTACGCCGAGATTGTGGCCGAACGGGCAGTTCTCCGCCGCTTGGTAAACGCCGGAACCAAGATCGTCCAGCTGGGTTACGGCTCGGACGGCGAGGTGGAGGACCTGGTCAACCAGGCGCAGGCAGAGGTTTACGCGGTAGCGGAACGCCGCACGGCCGAGGACTATGTGGTGCTGAAGGACGTCATGGAGTCCACAGTGGACGAAATTGAGGCATCCGGCCACCGCGGCGAGGGTATGACGGGCGTGCCCACCGGCTTTTACGAGCTCGACGAACTGACCCACGGGCTGCACCCCGGCCAGATGATCGTTATCGCCGCGCGTCCCGCAGTGGGCAAGTCGACTTTCGCCCTGGACTTCGCCCGCTCCGCGGCCATCAAGAACAACCTCTCAACCGTCATGTTCTCGCTCGAAATGGGCCGGAACGAGATCGCCATGCGCCTGCTCTCCGCCGAAGCCACCATCGGCCTGCAGGACCTGCGCAAGGGCACCATCAAGGACGAGCAGTGGTCCAAGATCGCCACCACCATGGGCCGGATGAATGATGCCCCGCTGTTCATCGATGACAGCCCCAATATGTCCCTGATGGAAATCCGGGCCAAGTGCCGGCGTCTGAAGCAGCAGCACGACCTCAAGCTGGTCATTCTCGACTACCTTCAGCTCATGAGCTCCGGCAAGAAGGTGGAGTCCCGCCAGCAGGAAGTTTCCGAGTTCTCGCGTGCGCTGAAGCTCCTGGCCAAGGAGCTCCAGGTCCCCGTGATCGCCCTGTCCCAGCTGAACCGTGGATCCGAACAGCGGCAGGACAAGCGGCCCATGGTGTCGGACCTGCGTGAATCGGGATCCATCGAGCAGGACGCCGACATGGTGATCCTGCTGCACCGTGAAGATGTGTACGACAAGGAATCGCCGCGCGCCGGGGAAGCGGACATCCTGGTGGCCAAGCACCGTAACGGCCCCACCAAGGACATCGTGGTGGCCTTCCAGGGCCATTACTCCCGCTTCGCCAACATGGCCGGCGATGCCGGCGGTGGAGGTTTCTAGGAGCCCTTCCCGTGGGCTGGTGACGCGCCGGCCTCTGCTGCCGCGGCCAGCAGGTGGTTCGGCAGCCGGTTCCCGGGCGCCGTACCCCTGATTTCCAGGAGTTCCCGGGCATGGGCGTGGAGCCGTTTGTCCTCCTCGCTGACCGGCACCCAGGCGGGGACGGGCACGGAGTTGCCCTCGTCGTCGCGGGCCACCATAACTGTCAGGCAATAGGTGGTGAGGTTCATTTCGCGGCTTTTGGGGTCCCCGGAGCGGACATGGACGGCGATGTGCATTCCCTTGGTTCCGGTGTATACCAACCGTGCCTCCACCTCCACCACGTGGCCGATCAGGAGCGGCCGATAGAAGCGCACGCCGCCCGAAAACACCGCAACGGTATCCCTGCCGCAATAGCGTGAGGCGCAGACGTAGGCGGCCTCGTCGATCCACTTCATCACGATGCCGCCATGTACCTTCCCGCCCCAGTTCACGTCGGTGGGGGCGGCCATGAACCGCAACGTCACGCGTTCAGCCGTGCCGGCGTCGGTATATTCCTGCCCGTTCATAGCTTCGACGATCTGCTCCCGGACCTTGATGCGGGCCAGGGCGTGGTCCCGCTGCTCAATTTCACTGGCAGTGGCAGGCTCGAACTGCTGCACCGGGATGGGCTTGCCGTCCTCTCCCACCGCCACGAAGATCACCATGCACTGGCTGCGCATGGTGGCAGGCCCGCCTTTCGGATCTCCGGAGGAGACCACGGTGCGGATGTGCATGGAGGACCTGCCGGTGTAGACAATGGTCGCTTCCACTTCCACCATGTCCCCGCTGTTGACCGGATCGGCGAAGTGGATGTTTCCCACGTAGGCGGTGACGCAGTAGGACTTGGCCCACCCCACCGCTGCCGCGTATGCCGCCTTGTCCACCCACTCCAGCACCGTCCCGGCATCAACGGACCCGCTGTGCCCCACATCAGTGGGAGCGGCAAGGAAGCGGAGGGTCACGGAGTTGCGGCGGCCGGTCTCAGTCATGCTGCGATCTTACTGAGGGCCCCGGTTACCGGCCGGTTGCGCTGCGTGGGCCAAAGACACAAAGGCCGACGGCGGCCGGCCACACCGGTGCAGACAGGACTGGGTGGCGGGCCGCCGTCGGGGAATAAGGGTACGGGCTCCTATGCCAGTGCGGAGAGGGGGGAGCTGCTGCGCCCGAAGAGGGCGCGGTCCAGGGACAGCGGGCCCGCTCCGGTGAGTGCCAGTGCGAACGCTGCGGCGGCCAGGAGCAGTACGAGTTCATAGCCGCCGTTCGCGGCGAAGACGCCCGCGCCGGCGTGCACCAGGAAGAGCGCGCCGAGCATGTCCAGGGCCAGCAGGGCCGCCACGATGCGGGTGAGGATGCCCAGGATCAGGGCCACACCCCCTGCGAGTTCCAGGACGGCGACTGCGGGCGCCATGACGTCGGCGGCCGGAACCCCCATATTGGCGAAGGAGGCCTGCGTGCCGGCGATGGTCCATTCATTGAACTTCTGCCATCCGTGGGCTGCGAACAGGAACCCGAGCACGATGCGCAGGGCGGTAAGGGCGGTTGTGGTCAGTCGTGAATGGTTCATGCCATTCACTCTTCCGGACGATTGGTTGAAGTGTCAACAAATGCCGGTCGAATGTGGTCTTTGTCATCCCTGGCGGCTCCTGCCCGGAGGCGAGGTTAAGCTGGCTCCGTGCCCCAACAACCTGCTCCCGCATCCACGGCCGGCACCCGCGGCCCTGCCCGGGAAATCCTCCGGCTTGCCGTCCCGGCCTTCGGGGCACTGGTGGCTGAGCCCCTCTTCCTGCTGGCCGACTCCGCCATCGTGGGGCATCTCGGCGTGGCCCAGCTCGCCGGGGTAGGGCTTGCGTCAGCCGTGCTGCAGACCGCCGTCGGACTCATGGTCTTTCTCGCCTACTCCACCACTCCGGCAGTGGCCCGCGCCATTGGCGACGGCCAGCTGGGCAAGGCCCTTGCGGCAGGGCGCGACGGCGTCTGGCTGGCATTGATCCTTGGCCTACTCCTGGCGGTGGCCGGGTTTGCTGCTGCCGGGCCACTCATCGGCCTGTTGGGCGCGGAGGGCAGCGTCAGCGCTTTCGCCGTCGACTACTTCCGCTGGTCCATGCCCGGTCTGGTGGCCATGCTGCTGATCTTTGCCGGTACGGGGGTGCTCCGGGGCTTGCAGGACACCAGGACCCCGCTGGTCGTGGCCACGGCCGGCTTCGGCGTGAATGTCGTGCTGAACCTGTGGCTCGTTTACGGACTTGGCCTGTCCGTGGTGGGCTCAGCCATGGGCACCAGCATTGCCCAATGGGCTATGGCGGCTGTCTATCTGGTGATGGTCCGCAGGAACGCGGTTCGCCACGGGGTGGGCCTCCTCCCCAGTTGGCGGGGCATCCGCAGCATGACGCACGTGGGGTCCTGGCTGATGCTGCGCACGCTCAGCCTCCGGGCAGCAATCCTTGCCACGGTCCTGGTGGCCACGGCGCAGGGGGAGGTCAATTTGGCGGCCCACCAGTTGGCCATGACCATCTTTTCCTTCCTGGCGTTCGCCCTGGACGCCCTGGCCATTGCTGCCCAGGCGCTGATCGGGAAGGAGCTTGGCGCATCCAACGCTGCAAAGGCCAGGCTCCTGACCGGCACCATGATCCGCTGGGGTTCGGGATTCGGTGTGCTGACGGGCCTGCTGCTGGCGGCAGTGGCCCCGTGGGTGGGCCCATTGTTTACCCCGGACCCGCAGGTCCAGTCGGTACTTACCGTTGGCCTCTGGGTGCTGGCTGCCGGGCAGCCGATTGCGGGGTATGTCTTTGTGCTGGACGGGGTGCTGATCGGCGCGGGGGACGCCCGCTACCTTGCCCTGGCCGGACTGGTGAACCTGGGCGCCTACGCTCCGCTGCTGGCCTGGGTTGCCCTGTCCGGTGCCGCCGGAGCCCCGGGACTGGGATGGCTCTGGGTGGCCTTTGGACTGGGCTATATGGCGGCACGCGCCGTGACGCTGGGCCTGCGGGCCCGGTCCGACCGCTGGATGGTGCTTGGTTCAACCTGACCACCGGCCGGCGGCGTGGAATGGCGGGCCGGTTAGACCTGCCGGAAGCCCCCACTAAACTGGACCGGTGACACAACCATCCACCCCTGCGGGCACTGCTCCCGGAACCGCCCCCCACCCCGACCTCTGGAAACCGGTCCTGCTGCGTTCGGCGGCGGCCCTGGTCTTTGGTGCCGTAACGGTCTTCTGGACCTCCCCGTCGGTGGAGGTCATGGGCTGGGCAGGTGGTTTGTACCTCCTGGCTGTTGGCGTTCTGCTCCTCCGCACCATCCCCGCAGCCGCTCTGGGCCAGAAATCGGTGCCGGGCAAACTGCTGTCAGCCGCCGGCGCAACCCTCGCAGGAGCCGGATTCGCGCTGCTCCTCCTGCACAGCGACCTGTTGTTCGGGGTGATCGCGGCCCTGGGCCTTGGGGTGGCCGGGGTGATCGAGCTCGTATGCGGCCTGCGGCACAGGAGCCGGCATGTCCTGGCCCGGGATTGGATTGCCTCCGGGATTATTGGCCTTGGCACGGCAGTATTGCTGCCCTTCTTCATCAACCTTGGGGCCCACGCCCTGCTCGGGGTTGCGGGCGGGGGAGCCATTGTTTCCGGCGTCCTCTGGGTGCTTTCGGGACTGACGCTCCGGCACGATGCCCGTACCGGCGCCGGAAAGCCGTAAACTAGGGGAGCGACCTTCTACTTTCTGTAGAAAAAACAGGCGCAACACTGCAACTCGTACACCAGGCCGGCATCCGCCGCCTGCAGGGAGGAACCACCGTGGCTGACCAGCATCAAGGAAAACCGCGCAAGCTGCGGACCTCGGTGAAGGGTCCGCTGGTGTTCTCGGCCTTCTGGGCGGTCGTAGCCTTCGTTGCAGTCCTGATTTTTGCATCGGGCGGGAGTGCCCGCGCACCCCGCTTCGACCTCGCCTTCACGGCTGCCGGCATCGCCTTCATCGTCACACTGGTGATTGCCGCGATGCTCTCCATGAGCTACAAGGAGAATGCCGAGCATCTGGGCAAGGGGTCGGGCGTTAACCTGAGTTCGGCGCCCAACGGCTCACCGCACGGTGGCCCCAGCCACGGGTTTGGTGCCCCTGGAAGCCAGAAGCCCCCCACGCCGGGCGACGGCACGGACGGCACGCCCCGCAGCTAGCTCCAGGAGCCGGCCGGGACTGCTATCCCGCAGCTGCCTGCCTGGCCCGGTAGGCGGCCACATGCGCCCGGTTGGCGCAGTTGCCCGTGTCGCAGTATCGCTTGGACCGGTTGCGGCTCAGGTCCAGCACGGCGGCGTCGCAGTCATCCGATTCGCAGATGCGGAGCCGGTCCATTTCCTTGCCCCGGATCACGTCGGCCAGGGCCATGGCCGCTTCTGTGCTCATCCGTTCCGCCAGTGGAGCCTCGGGGGCGGTGGCATGCAGATGCCAGTCCCATCCATCGTGCTTGGTCAGTTGCGGCAGCGCGTTGGCATCACGCAGCAGCCGGTTGACCGTCTCCACGGCACCATCCTCATCCGCCGTCCACACCGCCGCCAGTTGGCCGCGCAGTTCCAGCACGCTTTCCAATTCCTCGGTGTTCCGAGTCCGGGCCCCCGAGAAGTCCTCAGCCGCCAGGAAGCTGTCCAGGTCCGCGATGGATGCCAGCCCTTCCCTGCCGTTTGCGGCTGTATTGATCAGGTTCACCACCGTCCGCAATGCCACTTCCGTGTCAGGGGCGAAAACCATGTTGACTCCTTACAGCGCCGAAGCGTAGTGTCATGACCAATACCCCACTTTACTCCTGACAGGAGGCAACGGTGCCTGCCGCCACCAACAACATTCCCGACCCGGAGCTGACTGCCCGGCGAAGCAGCTTCATGGCGTCCGGCCTTGGCGTCGCGCTCTTCTCCTCTGCCGTCTTTGGCCTGTCCGGATCCTTTGCCAAGTCGCTGCTGGAAACCGGGTGGTCCCCGGGTGCTGCCGTGACGGCCCGCCTGACCGGCGCGGCCCTGATCCTTGCAGTGCCCGCAGTGGCCGCACTCCGGGGGCGCTGGCACCAGCTGCGGGAGAACTGGCTGACCATCGTGCTGTTCGGGCTTATCGGTGTGGCCGCCTGCCAGTTGTTCTACTTCAATGCCGTGGCCCGGCTCTCCGTAGGCGTGGCCCTCCTGCTGGAGTACCTGGCCCCCGTAATCATCGTCCTGTGGCTCTGGGCTGCCAGCCGCCGCCGCCCCCGGGTGTTGACCGCCGGTGGAACGCTGCTGTCGCTGGCCGGACTGGTGCTGGTCCTGGACCTCACGGGTGCCGTCAAAGTGGACTTTGTGGGTGTCCTGTGGGGGATCGCGGCCGCCGTCTGCCTCGCCATCTATTTCTTCATCACGGCCAGGGAAAACGACACCCTGCCGCCCCTCGTGCTGGCCTCGGGCGGCCTTTTGGTGGGCGCTGCCGTCATGTGGCTCGCCGCCGCCACCGGCCTCCTGCCCATGTCATTCAGCGCCGCGGACACCACCCTGGGGCCATGGACCACGCCCTGGTGGGTCCCGCTCGCCGGGCTGGTGGTGCTGGCCACCGTGCTGGCATACGTTTCCGGCGTAATGGCGGCCCGGTCCCTCGGCTCAAAAGTCGCATCCTTCGTGTCCCTCACCGAGGTCCTCTTCGCCGTGGTGTGGGCGTGGCTGCTGCTCGGCGAACTTCCCGGAGCCATCCAGCTCCTGGGAGGTGTCCTCATAGTGGGCGGCGTCATCCTGGTCCGGCTCGACGAACTGCGCGCCGCCGCGGCCACCCCGTCCGGACATGGCGCCAGGATGCCGGTGTCACCCCTGGAACATGCCAACGACGTCGAGCCCGTCCCCTAGGCATATCCTCCCAGGTGCCGTACACGGCGATGCCTTGAGAACAAAAAGAGGCAGGGACACCAACCGGTGTCCCTGCCCCGTTAAGCTGGCGGTAGCTCCTAGTGGGAGGCCTGGCTCTGCTCTTCGGCGTTGCGCTTGGCCTGTGAGCCGGCTTCCTTCAGTGCCTCGGCAACCTTGGTCAGCATCGCGGTGTGGGTACCGGACCATTCATTGCGGAACTTGGTTGCGTCCGGGCCTTCCCAGCTGGTGCTGCTCAGAACCTTGGTGAGAGTGGATTTCTGCGTCTCGATCTCGGACGCCCCTGCCTGAAGCTTGCTGCCGAGCTGGCGAAGCTGCTCAACGTCTGCACCCCAAATAGCCATCAGTTTCTCCTTGTTGAATCGTGGATCCGAACCAGATCGGCATCCCCAGCGGCCCCCCGGCTCATCCGGAAGATCCATTGCCTAAAACCTATCCCGGCCCCCAAACAGTGTCGATGGGCAGCCCTGCCCATGCCGGACTCCCCATGCACTGCCGGGAAAGGCCAAAAAAAGGGGTCGATCCCAGGCGTTGGATGAGCCTAGCATGGCGTTATGTGCCGGAATATCCGAACCCTCCACAACTTCGAGCCGCATGCCACCTCTGAGGAAGTGCACGCGGCGGCGCTGCAGTACGTCCGCAAGATCAGCGGCAGCACCAAGCCATCCAAGGCCAACCAGGAGGCCTTTGACGAGGCCGTCCACGAGATCGCCCACATCACCCAGCACCTCCTGGAGGCCCTTGTCTCGCAGGCCCCGCCCAAGGACCGCGAGACCGAGGCGGCCAAGGCCAGGGCCCGGGCCGCGGTGCGGTACGGTGCGGCCTGAGCCCTCGCTCGTACCCGCCGGGGGGCTACTTGCCGAAGCTGCGCAGCCGCAGCGAGTTGGCTACCACCAGGACAGAGCTGGCAGCCATGGCGGCGCCGGCAATCATGGGGTTGAGCAGTCCCAGGGCGGCCACCGGAATGCCCACGGCGTTGTAGAAGAACGCCCAGAAAAGGTTGGTCTTGATGGTGCCCAGGGTCTTCCGTGACAGCTCAATGGCCTGAGCCACCTGGGCGAGGTCGTTTCCCATCACGGTTAGGTCCGCGGCTTCGATCGCCACGTCCGTCCCGGATCCCATGGCGATCCCCAAATCGGCCTGGGCCAGCGCTGCGGCATCGTTGACGCCGTCCCCGGCCATCGCGACCGTGGCGCCGCCGGCCTGAAGCTTCCGGACTGCCTCGACCTTTCCTTCCGGCAGGACGCCGGCGTAGACATCGTCCGGAGCGATGCCGACGGCGGCAGCCACTTGGGCGGCGACGGCGGCATTGTCACCGGTCAGCAGGATGGGCCGCAGCCCCAGGTCCTTCAACCGCGTGACGGCGGCAGCGGACCCTTCCTTGACGGTGTCCCTGAGGCTGATGATTCCGGCGGCTTTCCCGTCCACGGCGACGCAGATGGCCGTTGCGCCGCCCTCTTCTGCCGATGCGAGCGTGGCCCGCTGGCCGGCGTCCAGGACGATCCCGTTCTGCTCCAGCCAGCCGCGCCGCCCCGCCATCAAGGCCCTGCCCTCAACGGTTCCCGACACTCCGCCGCCGGGGGCGGAACGGAACTCCTGCACTGCAGGCAAGGCCCCGTCGTCGTCCGTGGCGCCCGTGGACGGGGCCGCGGCGGCTGCGGCAGCGATGGCGCGGGCCACGGGGTGCTCGGAAGCGGATTCGACCCCTCCGGCCAGCCGGAGGACGTCCTGGTCCTGGAATCCGGCGAATGCTGCCGTGGCGTCCACGGCCAGGACGCCGGTGGTGACCGTGCCTGTCTTGTCCAGCAGGATGGTGTCCACGGTGCGGGTGTCTTCAAGGACCTGCGGGCCCTTGATCAGGATGCCCAGCTGCGCACCGCGGCCGGTGCCCGTCAGCAGGCCCACGGGCGTGGCCAGGCCCAGCGCGCAGGGGCATGCGATCACCAGGACGGCGACGGCGGCCGTAAACGCCTGCCGAAGGTGGTCGCCGTCAGCGGCCGGGCCGGCGAGGAGGAGCCAGAGCACGAACGTCACGACCGCCAGTGCCAGGACCACCGGCACGAAGACCGCACTGATCCGGTCCGCGAGCCGTGCAATGGGGGCCTTGCCGGTCTGGGCCTGCGAGACCAGCCGCGCCATCTGGGCAAGGGTGGTTTCGGACCCCACCCTGGTCGCCTTGACCAGCAGGCGGCCGGACGTGTTGATGGTGGCGCCGGTGACACGGCTGTCCGGCCCCACCTCTACGGGGACTGATTCACCCGTGACCAGTGAGGCGTCAACGGCCGAGGCGCCGTCCACCACCACGCCGTCGGTGGCGATCTTCTCTCCAGGGCGAACCACCAGGACGTCGCCCACCTGCAGCAGGTCGGCGGGGATCTTCTCTTCGTTGCCGTTGCGCAGGACCGTGGCATCCTTGGCACCCAGGTTCAACAGGGCCTGGAGGGCGTCGCCGGCCTTCTGCTTGGCGTTGGCCTCCAAGTACCGGCCCAGCAGGAGGAAGGTGGTGACGACGGCCGCCACCTCGAAGTAAAGGCCGCCGGACATGCCCTCCATGCCAGGGTGCTCAGTCATGCGCGGATCGGCCAGCAGCTGCCAGGCGGAAAACAGGTAGGCCGCAGCCACCCCGAGCGATACCAGGGTGTCCATGGTGGAGGCGAGATGGCGGGCGTTGATGGCGGCGGCCCGGTGGAACGGCCAGGCCGCCCACGTGACCACCGGCAACGCCAACACGGCCGCCGCCCAGCCCCAGTTGGGGAACTGGAAGGCCGGGACCATGCTGACCAGGAAGACGGGAAGGGTCAGGGCGGCGGCGAGAATGAGCCGCGGGCGGAGCTGCCCGGGGTCGACGGCCGGACGGCGCGGCGCACGGACGCTTGCGGTATAGCCTGCAGCGTTGACCGTGTCCACCAGTTGCTCGTCGGTGATCCCCTCGGGGACCGTGACGTAGGCAGATTCCAGCGGGAGGTTTACCGTTGCCGACACGCCGTCGAGCTTCCCGAGCTTCTTCTCCACCCGGTTGACGCAGGACGCGCAGGTCATCCCCTCGATGTCCAGTTCGACGATCCGGGTGCCGGGCTGGTGCAGCAGGTCCTGGTGGCTCATTGTCAGCTTTCCGGTGGTGGCTTGGGTGGGGGCGGGATTCCTAGGCTTCGTTGGCAACCATCAGGTAGCCGGCCTCGGCGACGGCTTCCCCGATGTCCGAGTGCGGGAGGTCCTTTGTGGATGTGATGGTCACGGTGGAAATGCCGCCGGGGTTCAGCTCGACGTCCACTGATTCGACGCCCTCGAGTGCTTCAAGTTCTTCGCTGACGGCCGACACGCAGTGCCCGCAGGTCATGCCGGAGACGCTGATGGTCGTGGTGGCGGGGGAGGTGGTGCTCATGGCTTGCTCCTTTTCGTAGGCCGGGGGTGGCCGGCGGATGGCGTGGGTGATGGGTTCAGCGAAGCAGCCGGCCGATGGCGTCGGCGGCTTCCTTGACCTTGGCGTCAATGGCTTCGGCGCGTGCCTCGGGGTCAGGCTCCGAGGCTGCACCCACCACGCAGTGGCCGATGTGTTCCTCGACCAGGCCAAGGCTTACCGCGTGCAGGGCCTTGGTCACGGCGGCGACCTGGGTGAGGATGTCGATGCAGTACTTGTCCTCATCCACCATCCGTGCGATGCCCCGCACCTGGCCCTCAATGCGCTTAAGGCGCCGAAGGTAGGCGTCCTTGTTTCCGGTGTACCCGTGGCGGGGTGCAGCGGCATCGGCCGGGGCGGAATGCTCAGCTGCCACGGCGTCGACGGCTTCTTGGATAGCGTTCATTTACTGACCGTATACCCTATGGGGGTATAAATTCAAGTACCCCTATGGGGTATACAAGGGAAGCTCATAGCGGAGCGCGGGTGCCGGGCCCGGGGCACAAAAAAGCTCCGGAGTGCGTTATTGGGGGATACGCACTCCGGAGCAGCTTTTGGGCAATTCCGGCTTCCACTTGGGTGGATCGGGCTTGCTTGAATCAGCTTACTGGCTGGTACAGCCACTGCGCCAGCACCGCGAATAACTACTTTCGCTTTACTTTAAACCGGCCCTTCGCGCCCGGTTTTGTCCGGTCTTCCGGCCTAGCCGCGGTCCTCATGGGCGGGCTTGCGGTAGGGGACCACCAGCACGGGCCGGCTTTGGTGGTGGCTGAGCCAGGTCCCGACCGAGCCGTTGAGCGCCTCCGAGAGCCGGTGCGTGAAGCCGCGTTCCGGGGTGCCCACAATGATGATCGGGGCGTCCACCTCGGCGGCCAGTTGCCCCAAGGCGCGGGCCGGGTCGCCGGTGAGGGTGCGGAAGGACCATTCAGGGGTTTTGCCGCCCGTGGCCAGTTCCTCCATGGTGGATTGCACCTGGGCCGTAAGGTCCGTCGACAGTGCCAGCATGTCGTCATCGGCCTCGGGATGACGGGAAAGGCGGTGGGCTGAGCGGTCCGGGTCCCACTCCACTAGGTAGCTTGCTTCATCCACGTAGGCGCAGACCAGGGGTGAGCCCAGCCGGGCGGCCAGGGCGGCCGCGGTCTGGAGGACCTCCGGATGCTGCTGGGGCATGATTCCTACCAGCAGGGGATTGCCGTTGAAGTGTTCCCATGTCATGGGGCCAATTGTCCGCCCCTCCAACCCGGCAGGAACAGGTACCTTGGGCCCGCAAAATTCCGTGGCAGCAGCCGGGACGGATCCTCCGTGGAGTACTCAGTCCGCCGCAGGGTAGGCGGTGACCACCACGTTCTTGCCCCAGGGATCCTCGGTGAAGCAGCTGATCAGGACCAGGCGGTTGGGCACCATGTCCCAGACGGGGCTGTCCTTGAGGCTGGACTTCAGGTAGGTGGTGATGCTTTCCACCTGGTAGCTGATGGTTCCGGCTGCTGTTTCCACAGCAAAACGGTCTCCCACGGCCGCCGCTGAACTGAGGTGGTTGAAGGGGGCGTCCGCACCCTCCCAGCTGTGGCCGATGACGTAGGTGGTGTTCCCGGAGCCTTTGCCCGGAACCCCAAACGGTGTAAGCCAGTAGGCGTCCTTCGTGGCAGGAGGTTCGATGGTCCGGCTGGACTGGGCCTCGCCATCCAGGTCCAGTGGATGGATTACCACGTCGACGGCGGCCGACGGGTAGTGGATGCGCACTGGCTGGGCAGCGGGCGGAAGATCCGGTCCTGCTGCGGGTTCCGCTGCAGTTGTGCCGGCTGGTGGGGCCGGTGCTGCCTGGTCATGCCCAGGCACGGTGTCTGGCTGTCCGATCACCGCAATCGGCTTCGTGCCATTCAAAGCCGTGCCATTGGCAGCCGTGCCACCGGAAGGAGCGCCGCCGGTGGCAATCGCCGTGACCGGGCCGGCCGACAGCAGCGGTGCCGCGTGGAACAAGGGGGCACCCACGGTTGAAGAGAAGAAGGCCAGGAACCCGCACAGCAGGATGGCCAGATCGCTCCGGTTCCATCGCATGATGCCGCGCCGCACGGGTGCTGCGTGTCGGCTTCGGTCCTGGCGCATTTGATTCCTTAAGGGTCGGCGGGGGTGGAAGGAAGGCGTCCTGCCGGGCACTGGCAGGACGCCTTCCTTGTCAGAGGGCCACCGGTGGTGGCGGTGTTCCGGCTAGCCGGCGGTGTGCAGCGGACGCGACCGGCGCCGGACTGCCACCACGGTCCCTGCGGCAGCCAGCGCTCCCAGGCCTGCGAACCAGTCCGGCAAGCCCTCGGGCGCTCCCACCGCAGTCTGGGCGTTGTAGCCCTGATTGGTTCCCACGCTGACTGGGGCAGGCGCGGCCTTCGGTGCCACGGCGGTCTGCTGGGCAGGGGCGGGCTGTGCGTGCTGAGCAGGCGGAGTCATAGCAGCCGAAGACGTTCCACTGGTCGTGTCCACGGTGATGTTGGATCCGCCGTCGTTGCCGGTGCCGCCGGCGCCCGCTCCGCCGGTGTCTGTGCCGCCGGTGTCTGTGCCGCCGCCGCCTGTGTCGGTGCCCCCTCCGCCGGTGTCTGTGCCGCCGCCGCCTGTGTCGGTGCCCCCTCCGCCGGTGTCTGTGCCGCCGCCGCCTGTGTCGGTGCCCCCTCCGCCGGTGTCTGTGCCGCCGCCGTTGCCGTTGCCGCCGCCGCCTGTGTCGGTGCCCCCTCCGCCGCCGTTGTTGGTGCCGCCGCCGCCGCCGTTGCCGCCGCCGTTGTTGGTGCCTCCGCCGCCGCCGTTGCCGCCGCCGTTGTTGGTGCCGCCGTTGCCGCCGCCGTTGTCGGTACCTCCGCCGTTGCCGCCGCCGTTGTT
>NZ_JBQEQF010000006.1:108674-155143 GCF_052046035.1 Paenarthrobacter sp. 22069
CCGCCGCCGTTGTTGGTGCCTCCGCCGCCGCCGTTGCCGCCGCCGTTGTTGGTGCCGCCGTTGCCGCCGCCGTTGTCGGTACCTCCGCCGTTGCCGCCGCCGTTGTTGGTGCCGCCGTTGCCGCCGCCGTTGCCGGTACCTCCGCCGTTGCCGCCGCCTGTGCCGTTGACATTGAGTTCGAGCGGTATCAGGGCGCCTCCATCCGAGTGGGCGAGCACCGCCTGGTCGGAAGCCGCGATGGCAGGCGCTGTAAGGCTGATAAGGCCGAGCCCTACCACCCCCATTGTTGCTAAGGTGCGTTTCATTTCTTCTCCCCATATGTGTGTGAAACGGACCATGGCGAGGAGAGGCCAGCGATGACGCCGTATGCCCCAGCAGCACGGTCAGCTTGCGTGAGATTTCAGGCTAGGGGGGCCTTCCGCGGCAGTCGCCAGTAGGAGGTACTCGTCTTTTTCCGGTGCGGCGGGCCCACGTTACTTGCCGGTACCCTAACCGCGCTCCAACACACCTGCTTCCCCTCCGGCACCTTGTCCACCCCCACAGGGCGGGCCTACCGTTTTAACTGACCCAAGGAGGGTGCATCATGGAAATCTTCATGTGGTGGCTGGACCTGGACCTCGATAGCAAGGAATGGCTGCGCGGGAACCTGCGCGCCGGGGAACTGCCGCTCCCGGTCCTCCAGGGCATCGCCGAAGCCGGCGGCCCACATCCCGGCAACCCGGCCGCCGTCCTCACCGACGCCGACTGGGACTTCATCGAGACGCAGTCTGAGTTCGTCGACTGACCCCAGGCCGCTTTCCGGGGGAAACCGCAGCAGTGGAAACCATTGCGGCCGGACCCCTGCGGTGGTTGCATGGAGCGCATGGCAACGGCGGCAAAACATCTCCTCGCAATCGGCACCAAGAAAGGCCTGTGGCTGGCCACGAGCCAGGACCGGCAGGAATGGTCCTTCACGGGCCCGCATTTCTTCATGGCGGAGATTCCCAGCATCGGTATCGACACCAGGGAAGGCCGCACCCGGATCCTGGTGGGTGTCCGCAGCCCGCACTGGGGGCCCACGGTGGCCCACTCGGATGACCTGGGGGAGACCTGGACGGAGCCGGAGCAGGGCGCCATCACGTTCCCGGAGGACACGGGTGCGGCCTTGGAACGTGTGTGGCAGATCTACCCGGATGCGGAGTCCCGTCCCGGGGTGGTGTGGGCGGGAGCCGAACCGATATCCGTGTGGAAGTCCACGGACGGAGGGGAGCACTTCGAGCTCAACCGCGGATTGTGGGACCACCCGCACCGCAGTGAATGGGGAGCGGGCTACGGCGGCGCGGCGGCGCATTCGATCGTGGTGGACCCCGCCGGGGAGACCGTGCACGTGGCCATGAGTACCGGTGGCGTCTACCGCTCGCTCGACGGCGGCACCTCCTGGGAAGCGCGCAACAAAGGCATCTCGGCCTACTTCATGCCGGACCCCAACCCGGAGTTTGGCCAGTGCGTGCACAAGATAGCTGCCGATTCCGCGGTGGCAGGGCGCCTGTACGCCCAGAACCACCACGGCGTCTACCGGACGGACGACAACGCAGAGAACTGGAAGTCCATCGCGGAGGGCCTGCCTGCCGACTTTGGGTTTGTGATGTTGACCCACCCCCGCAGGGAGGGCACGGCGTGGGTTGTCCCGCTGAAGGCCGACGGCGAACGGATCCCGCCCGACGGAAAGCTTGCCGTCCACCGCACGGACGACGCCGGCAACAGCTGGAAGCGGCTCAGTACCGGCCTTCCCGAGCGCGAATACAACAGCGTGCTCCGGGACGCGGCCTCGGTGGATACGGCGGAACCGGCCGGCGTCTACTTCGGCACGCGGGGCGGGACGGTGTATGCGAGTGCGGACGAAGGTGAGACGTTCACGGAGGTGGCTTCCCACCTGCCCGATGTCCTGTGCGTCAGGGCGGCCATGGTGGCCGGTGCCTGAGATTTCGATTCTGCTACCCAGCGTCCTGCAGCCCCTGGCCGGCGGGCAGTCCGTACTGACTGCGCCCGCCGACGGACCTGTTACGGTGGCAAGCCTGCTCGATGCCGTCGCCGCGGAGTATGCGGTGCTGGGCCGGCGGCTCCGGGATGAGACGGGTGCGCTGCGGAGGTTCGTCAACGTATATGTCGACGGCGACGAGGTGCGGCGGCTGCAGGGCCTGGACACCTGGGTGTCTCCGGGCCAGGAGGTTTTGGTGATCCAGTCCGTGGCCGGCGGCTAGCGGAGGGGCCAGATGCGGGGCGGCGGGCAGTCCTTACTGACTACGCCCGTGGTTCCCGCGTCCGGTTTCCAGCTTCTATGCAACGCGCCAGACGGTGCACTCGTCCGCATTGATCGCTTTC
Source organism: Paenarthrobacter sp. 22069 (assembly GCF_052046035.1). Lineage (NCBI taxonomy): Bacteria > Bacillati > Actinomycetota > Actinomycetes > Micrococcales > Micrococcaceae > Paenarthrobacter > Paenarthrobacter sp. 22069. The sequence goes on from NZ_JBQEQF010000006.1 coordinate 111,036, forward strand.
CGGACCCCCGTGATCCGGTCCAGGATCCACACCACTCCGATGCCGGGCGCCGTTTCCTGCACGCTGCCGCGGCGGATCACCACGTCGTCGTAGGACGGGCCCACGGAGAGGCGGGCTTCGATTTCGTCACCGCGGTGGAGCTGGTCCAGGGCGCGGACTCTGGTTACATGCGGGGTCGCTTTCTTCAACATCGGGGGCCTCCTGGCTGGAGCTGGTGCCGGCTCTTGCCTGCACTACCCAGTGTGGGCGGCAAATGTTGCGTACCGGTTTCCCCGCGGTTAGTTCGCGGTTAGTTCTAGGAGCCGTTGCCGTTTCAGGCGTCGCCGCCGCCGCGGTAGGCAGCCAGGAAGCTGGCGATCCTGTCCACCGCTTCCTCGATCTCCAGCACCGAAGGCAGGATCACGAAGCGGAAGTGGTCCGGCGTGGGCCAGTTGAACGCGGAGCCGTGCGAAATCAGGATTTTCTGGTCCCGGAGCAGGTCCAGGACGAACTGTTCGTCGCTGGTGATGGGGTAGACCTCAGGGTCCAGGCGCGGGAAGAGGTACATGGCGCCCGACGCCGGGACGCAGGTGACGCCGGGAATGGCGGTGAGGAGCCGGTGGGCGAGGTCCCGCTGCTCGCGGAGCCGGCCGCCCGGCTTCACCAGCGCCTCGATGCTCTGGTAGCCGCCCAGGCAGGTCTGGATGGCGTGCTGCGCGGGGACATTGGCGCACAGGCGCAGTGAGGCCAGCAGTTCCAGCGCTTCCCGGAAGCCTTCGGTGGCGGCCCGCGGACCGGTGATGGCCACCCATCCTGCGCGGTAGCCGGGCATCCGGTACGCCTTGGACAGGCCGCTGAAGGTAAGGCAGCACAGGTCTTCAGCCACGGCAGCGGTGTGGATGTGCCGGGCTTCGCCGTACAGCACCTTTTCATAGATTTCGTCAGAGAACAGGACCAGGTTGTGCTTGCGGGCCAGGTCGGCGAACTGCTCCAGGATGTGGCGGGGGTACACCGCGCCCGTGGGATTGTTCGGGTTGATGATCACGATGCCCTTGGTGCGGCTGGTGATCTTCGCCTCGACGTCCGCCATGTCCGGCCACCAGTTCTCCGCTTCGTCGCAGAGGTAGTGCACGGGCTTGCCGCCTGTCAGGGTCACCGCGGCGGTCCAGAGGGGGTAGTCCGGTGCGGGGACCAGGATCTGGTCGCCGTTTTCCATGAACGCCTGCAGGCACATGGAGATGAGTTCGCTGACGCCGTTGCCGATCACGATGTCCTCGACCCCGATGTTCATCAGTCCGCGGGTCTGGTAGTACTGCGAGATGGCGGTCCGGGCCGTGAAAATGCCCTTTGAATCGCTGTAGCCCTGCGCCCCGCGGAGGTGGTGGATCATGTCCACCACCACGGACTCCGGCGCCTCCAGCCCGAACGGTGCGGTGTCCCCGAGGTTCATCTTGAGGATGCGGTGCCCTTCGGCTTCCATGTTCTTGGCGGCCTGGAGGATGGGTCCGCGGAGTTCGTAGCGGACGTCCCGGAGTTTGCTGGAGTGCTGCATGGCGTGCATGGTTGATCTTTTCACAAACGCACGACGTCGGCGCATGGTTCGCGGGGCATTGTCCAGTTTGTCCAACACGTCAGCTTTGTCCGGCCAGGGCCAGCTTGTCCGATAAGTTTGAGGCTTGTAGTACTTGGCTCTGCGGCGGTGCAGGGTGCAGCGGAAGGGAAGGACGTACCCCGCGTGGGAGGTGTGCTGGTCGGACTGGCGGTGATCGGCGTCGTCATTGCCGTCGGATACATTGCTGCGCGCTGCGGACTGGGGGACGAACCCACCATCTCGGCATTGACCCGGACCGCCTTCTTCATCACCAACCCGGTGCTCCTCTTCACCGTAGTACTCAAGTCGGATCTGTCCGTGGTGTTCTCCGCCTATGTTCCACTGGCCATTATTACCGCCGCGGTCACGGCGCTGCTGTACGTGGCCGCCAGCCGCATCTGGTTCCGGAGGCCGATGGCGGAAACCGCCGTCGGCGCCATGGCCGGTTCGTACGTCAACGCCAACAACATCGGCATCCCCATCACGCTGTACGCCCTGGGGGACGCCACCCCCGTGGCCCCCGTCCTGCTGGTGCAGCTGCTCCTGTTCGCCCCGCTGGTCCTGACCCTGCTGGACCTCTCCCAGGCCGGCCGGTTTTCACCCCGGCTGATGCTGACCCAGCCGTTCCGCAACCCGATGATCATCGCCTCGCTGCTGGGCGTGGTCCTGGCCGCGCTTCACGTGCAGCTGCCTGGACCGGTGATGGCACCGCTGACGCTCCTGGGCGGCGCCGCCGTGCCGGTGGTGCTGCTGGCGTTCGGTATGTCGCTGCACGGAACCCGGATGCTCCGGAGCGGCGGCCACACGGCGGAAATTCTTACGGCCACGGCGTTGAAGTCCGCCGTGATGCCCGCGGTGGCGTTCGCCGTCGGACGCTTCCTCTTCAACCTGGACCACCGCATGCTCCTGGGCGTGGTGCTCATGGCGGCGCTTCCGTCCGCCCAGAACGTGTTCCTGTTCGCCAGCAAGTACGGGCGCGGGGTGGCCGTGGCGCGCGAAACGATCCTGCTCTCAACGGCCGCCGCTGCCCCGGTCCTGGTCCTGATTGTCTGGCTCCTGGCCGCCTGACAAGGCCCGGCATCCGCGCCGCCCTACCCTCCGGGGCGTCCGCCGGGCAAGAATGGGCACATGGAACTTCCCGTGATGCCGCCCGTCCCGCCCATGCTCGCCAAGGCCGTCAGCGGCATTGACGGCGTTCCGGGAAGCGGTGGCCTCAGCTACGAACCCAAGTGGGACGGCTTCCGGTCCATCATTTTCCGTGACGGTGATGACCTGGAGATCGGCAGCCGCAACGAAAAACCCATGACCCGCTACTTTCCGGAACTGGTGGCCGCGCTCAAGGAGAACCTGCCCCCGCGCTGCGTTGTGGACGGGGAGATCATCCTGATAGGCGCCTCCGGGGACCGGCTCGACTTCGATGCCCTGCAGCAGCGCATCCATCCGGCGGCCAGCCGGGTGAAGCTCCTCGCCGAGCAGACCCCGGCATCCTTCGTCGCCTTCGACCTGCTGGCCCTGGGCGACGACGACTACACCGGAAGGCCTTTTTCGGAGCGGCGGGCTGCGCTGGAGAAGGCGCTCGCAGCCAGCAAGTCTCCGGTGCACCTGACGGCCGCCACCACGGACAAGGACACCGCAGGGCAGTGGTTCGAGCAGTTCGAGGGGGCCGGGCTGGACGGCATCGTGGCCAAGCGGCTGGACGGCCGGTACGAGCCGGACAAGCGGGTGATGTTCAAGGTCAAGCACGAGCGGACCGCCGATTGCGTCGTGGCCGGCTACCGGCTGCACAAGAGCGGACCGGATGCCATCGGCTCGCTTCTGCTGGGCCTCTACAAGGACGACGGCGGCCTGGCCAGCGTAGGCGTGATTGGCGCCTTCCCCATGAAGCGGCGGCAGGAACTGTTTGAACAGCTCCAGCCGCTGGTGACGGACTTCGACAACCACCCCTGGGCCTGGGCCAAGCAGGAAGAAGGGGAGAGGACGCCGCGGAACGCCGAAGGCAGCCGGTGGAGCGCCGGCAAGGACCTCTCCTTCGTGCCGCTGCGCCCCGAACTGGTGGTGGAGGTCCGCTACGACCACATGGAAGGTGAGCGGTTCCGCCACACCGCGCAGTTCAACCGCTGGCGGCCGGACCGGGAGCCGGAATCCTGCACGTACGCGCAGCTGGAGGAGCCGGTGAACTTCGATCTCGCCTCGGTGCTGGAGACCGGCCGGGGGTAGCGGCAGGCTCTCGGTTGTCACAGACTGGCCCAGTTTTAAAGGGGGAGAGCCCGCCATTTGGGGGAATGGCGGGCTCTCCGGCCTGAATACCGGGCTGGTGTGAACGCTCCGGTGCCTACTTCACGCCCAGCAGCTTGGTGGGGGTCCGGAAGGTCTCCTTGGCGGTCAGGGCCGAAATGGCGGCAATGGCGCAGATGACGGCGGTGAAGATGCTGATCTGGACCCAGCCGCCGGCCTGGACGCCTCCCATGGCCGCCACGATGGCCGGCGCGAACCCTGCCATCAGGAACCCGAGCTGGGTTCCGATGGCCAGGCCGGAGAAGCGAACCTTGGTGCTGAACATCTCCGCGTAGAAGGAGGGCCAGACCGCGTTGGACGCCGCGTAGCCGAAGGAGAAGAAACCAATGGCTGCAACGAACATCAGCGGGATGCTGTGGGATTCGAGGCTGAGCAGGAACAGCGGAGTGAGGATCGCGCTGGCCACCGCCCCATAGACGAAGACCGGTTTGCGGCCGATCCTGTCAGCGAGCTTGCCGAACAGCGGCTGGGTGCCGAGGGCCACCAGGTTCGCACCAACGACGAGCCACAGGGTGGTGGTGCCGTCAACGCCGGCCACGGTCTTGGCGTAGCTGATGGCCAGCGTGCCGAACACGGTGGAGACGGCAGCGATGAAGGCGCAGCAGATCACGCGGAGGACGTCGCGCCAGTGGCCCTTGAGCAGGTCAGCGACCGGCAGTTTGGCGATCTGGGCGCTCTTCTGGGCTTCCTCGAACGCGGGCGGCTCGTGCAGGGTGCGGCGGATCAGGAAGGCAACAACCACGACGGCGGCGCTGAGCCAGAACGGGATGCGCCAGCCGATGCCGTACTTGATCTCATCCGGCAGGGCAAGGACGGGGATGAAGACGAGTGCTGCGAGGATCTGGCCGCCCTGGGTGCCGGTGAGGGTCCAGGAGGTGAAGAAGGAGCGGCGGTTGTCCGGTGCATGCTCCAGGGTCATCGAGGAAGCGCCGGCCTGCTCACCCGCAGCCGAGAGGCCCTGGCACAGGCGGGCCAGCACCAGCAGCGCCGGGGCCCACCAGCCCACGGTGCGGAAGTCAGGCAGGCAGCCGATGACGAACGTGGACGCACCCATGAGCAGCAGGGTGAACATCAGGACCTTGCGGCGGCCCACTCGGTCACCGAAGTGGCCCAGGATGATCGCGCCGATGGGGCGGGCCACGTACGCGAACCCGAAGGTCGCGAACGACATGATGGCAGCGTTGGCGTCGGCGTCCGGGAAGAAGACCTTCGGGAAGATCAGCGCCGCGGCGGAGCCGAAGATGAAGAAGTCGTAGTACTCGACGGCGCTGCCCAGGAAGCTGGCGAGGGCCGCCTTTTTCGGCGTCCCGGCGGGGGTGAGGGCACCCGCCTCTGCGGACGGAAGTGTCTGGCTCATGGTGTTCCTTTGGTGTGACGACATTGTCGCGGATGGATCTGGGGCGTCGCAGCCGCCGCTGCCTTGATGCGGGCGGGGCGCGGTGCGGCTGGAGTCCGGAAGAAGACCCGGCGTGAGTAGCCACATGGTGGGAGCTACTTGTGCGATACAGAAACTATGACTGTGAGGGCAGTCACCTGTCAAGAAAATAATCACGATCTAGAAATAGCTCTCACATTGTGGCAACATCGAGATATGAGTGTGAACCAAACCACAGCGGCCGCTGACGAATCCGCTGTTGCCGCGGGCGCAGAGCCAGTCAATGCCATGCCGCCCGAACCCAAAGCTGCCACCAAGCCTGCAGACCGTACCGACATGGTGGGCAAGGCCCTTGGCCTGCTTGTCCTGCTGGGCGACGAACCCCGGGGCGCCAGTGCCGCGGAAATTTCCCGCCGCGCGGAACTTCCGTTCAGCACCACCTACCGCCTGCTCGGCTCCCTGACCCGCGACGGCTTTGTCGACTACGAGCCGGACGGCCGCCGCTACCACCTTGGCCTGCGCATCTTCCAGTTGGGACAGCGCGTTTCCAACCATCATGGTTTCGCGGGGACGGCCATGCCGATCCTCCGCCGTGTCACCGAGCAGACCGGCGAGGCCACCATCCTCAGCGTCCGCGACGGCCTGCACCACTTGACCGTCAGCAAGGTGGATGGACCGCAGACCTTCCGCGTGACCAGCGATCCCGGCCACTTGGGCTCGCTCTCCACGACCGCCGTAGGCAAAGCCCTGGTGGCGTTCGCCGAGGAGGGTGAGCGGGAGCGCCTGCTTGCGGAACTTCCGCTTGAGCACCTCACCCCACGCTCCATCACGGACCGGGACGCATTCCGTGCAGAGATCGAGGACGTGCGGCGCCGCGGCTACGCCGTCATGGATGAGGAGAATGAAGCCGGTATGCGCGCCGTGGCAGTGCCGCTGCTCAACGGCCAGGGCCACGCCTTCGCCTCCCTGGCCACCGCAGTCCCCGTCTTCCGCCTCAGCCTTGAGGAGCTGGAGGCCCACGTCCCCGTCCTGGAGGAGGCTGCGGCAGAGCTTGCCGCCCGCCTCCCCCAACGGGCCTGACGGTCGAATGCGTTCGTATCTCGAACACTAGTGCGGCCAGTGAACAATTGCTGTACTGTAATCCCTATCACCGGTGTGCCTCTTCGTGGATGCCCCGGTGCCGTTATCAAAGGAGCTGCACGGATGAGTATTCGAACTGAGTCCTACCTTGTGGGACTGGTTGGAGACGGCGTTACGCCGTCGCTCACCCCGCCCATGCACGAACGGGAAGGTGACGTGCAGGGCCTGCGCTACCTGTACCGGCCCATCGACCTGCTGGAACTGGGGCTGACCGGGGAATCGGTGGGCGCCATCCTGCACAGCGCCCGGACCCTGGGCTTCAACGGCTTGAACATCACCCACCCGTGCAAGCAGCTGGTCCTTGAGCATCTGGACGAAGTCTCCCCCGATGCCCGCCGCCTGGGCGCCGTCAACACCGTGGTCATCCGCCACGGCCGCTTCATCGGCCACAACACCGACTTTTCCGGCTTCGCTGCCGCACTGGCCTCAGGCCTGCCCGGGGCAAAGCTGGACCACGTGGTCCAGCTTGGCGCCGGCGGTGCCGGCTCCGCCGTCGCCTACGCCCTGCTGACCGCCGGCGTGCGGACGCTGCACCTGGTGGATGTGGACCCGGGCCGCGCCGCGGAACGCGCCGCCGAACTGCAGGGCTTCTTTCCCAACAGCACGGTAACGGCAGGCGCGACGACGGAGCTGCCGCAGCTGATGCGCCAGGCAGACGGCCTGGTGCACTGCACGCCGGTGGGCATGGCTGCCCACCCCGGCGTGCCGCTGGACCTGGACCTGCTGGACGCGCGCCACTGGGTGGCCGACATCGTCTACCGGCCAATCGAGACCGAGTTGGTCCGCGGCGCCCGCGCCAAGGGCTGCGAGGTCCTGGACGGCGGCCGGATGGCAGTTGGCCAGGCCGCCGACGCGTTTCGGATCTTCACCGGGTTGGATGCCAACCCGGACCGCATGCGGGCCCATTTCCTGGAACTCGTGGCCGCCGAGGAGGTGGCGGCCTGATGCGCACCGGAATCGCCACCGTATGCCTGTCGGGCACCCTGAAGGAGAAGATGCAGGCCTGCGCGATCGCGGGCTTCGACGGCATCGAAATCTTTGAGCAGGACCTGGTCACCTCACCGCTCAGCCCTGGGCAGGTGCGGACCATGGCCGCCGACCTGGGCCTGGGCCTGGACCTCTACCAGCCCTTCCGCGACTTCGACAGCGTCACCCCGGACCTGCTCAAGGCCAACCTCCGCAGGGCGGAGGCCAAGTTCAAGCTCATGGCACGCCTGGGCATGGACACCATCCTGGTCTGCTCCAACGTTGCCACCGCCACCATCGACGACGACGGCCTCCGTGCCGAACAGCTGGCGCAGCTGGCCAACCTGGCCGGCGACCACGGCGTGAAAGTGGCCTACGAAGCGCTGGCCTGGGGCAAATACGTCAACGACTACGAGCATGCCTACCGGCTGGTGGAGATGGTGGACCACCCAAACCTGGGCACCTGCCTGGACTCCTTCCACATCCTCTCCCGGGACTGGGACACCTCCCACATCGAGGCCTTCAACCCGGAAAAGATCTTCTTCGTCCAGGTGGCGGACGCCCCCAAGCTCTCCATGGACGTCCTCTCCTGGAGCCGCCATTACCGCGTGTTCCCCGGCGAGGGCCAGTTCGAACTCGCCAAATTCATGGGCCACGTGGTCCGCGCCGGCTACACCGGGCCGGTCTCGCTTGAGGTCTTCAATGACGTCTTCCGGCAGTCCGACGTCGAGCGGACCGCCGTCGACGCCATGCGCTCCCTGATCTGGCTGGAAGAGCAGAGCGCCAAGTGGCTGGCTGACGCCGAAGGTGCCGCCGGCGCCGGAGCCGCCATCCGCCGTCGTTATCCCATGGAACTGGCCACCCTGCCCAAGGTGAACGAGCCTGCCGGCTTCAACTTCGCCGAGGTGAAGGCGGACGACACCGCGCAGCTGGAGAAGCTCCTGGGCCAGCTGGGCTTCGGGTTCCAGGGCCGGCACCGCACCAAGGATGTCCAGCTGTGGACGATGGGCCAGGCGCGGGTGATCATCAACGAACAGGCCGCACGCCACATGGAGCCGGCCATTGCCGCGTTGGGGTTCGACGTCGATTCCCCCGTGATTGCCTCCGCGCGGGCCCAGCAGCTCAAGGCGCCCGTGGTGGCCCGCAAAGTCCAGGCGGACGAGGAAGTCTTCCAAGGTATCTCCGCCCCGGACTCCACCGAAATCTTCCTGTGCCAGGGCAGCCCCGACGGCACCGCCGCATGGACGCAGGAGTTCGGGGAAGGGCTGGAACACCCTTCCACCGAAGCCACCGCCGTGATCGACCACGTCAACCTCGCCCAGCCGTGGCAGCACTTCGACGAAGCCGTCCTCTTCTACACCAGCGCCCTGGCCCTGGAACCACAGCCCTTCGCGGAGGTGCCCAGCCCCAGCGGCCTGGTCCGCTCGCAGGTCATGCAGACCTCCGACGCGGCGGTCCGGCTCGTCCTCAACCTGGCGCCCATCCAGCAGGCAACGAACGAGGCACGCAAGACCTACCAGGAGCACATCGCTTTCGCCGTGGAGGACTTGGTGGCCACCGCCCGGGCCGCCCGGGACCGTGGCCTGGAATTCCTGCAGATCCCGGCCAACTACTACGAGGACCTGGACGCCCGGTTCGACCTGGAACCCGGGTTCCTGGCCACCCTGCAGGAATTCAACCTGCTCTTCGACCGCGACGCCGACGGGGAGTTCCTGCACTTCTACACGGCCACCGTGGGCAGCGTGTTCTTCGAAATGGTGGAGCGCCGCGGCAACTACGACGGCTACGGCGCCCCCAACGCGCCGGTGCGGCACGCCGTGCAGTACGACTCACTGCACCGGACCCCGTAGACCAGCAAGGCATGACGCAAGACAACCAACAAATCAGAAAGGAGCCAGCCGTGCCGGAAGACATCACAGCAGAGCTGGAGTCGGAGGAACTCGTGCCCCCGGCCGAACCGAAGGCTGCCCACCAACTGGACAAGGCCGTCGAGTCGCAGGCGGATCTCAGTGCAGAGATCACCGCCATCGGCGAGGCTTACCGGCGCGCCCTCAAGGACGGCGGCCAGCCGGAGATCCAGCCGCGCCTGGACTACCCTCCGTACCGCAGCAGCATCCTGCGTCACCCCACCAAGAGCCTGCAGCACGCGGACCCCGAGACCATCGAGCTTTACTCGCCGGCCTTCGGGCACCAGGACGTGCACGCCCTGGAATCGGACCTGACCATCCAGCACAACGGCGAACCGCTGGGCGAACGGATCATCGTCTCCGGCAAGGTCCTGGACGGCGACGGCCGCCCGGTGGCGGGCCAGCTCGTGGAGATCTGGCAGGCCAACTCCTCCGGCCGCTACATCCACAAGCGTGACCAGCACCCGGCCCCGATCGACCCCAACTTCACCGGCATCGGCCGCTGCATCACCGGCCCGGACGGCTCCTACCGCTTCATCACCATCAAGCCCGGCGCCTATCCGTGGAAGAACCACCTGAACGCGTGGCGCCCCGCGCACATCCACTTCTCGCTGTTCGGCACCGAGTTCACGCAGCGCATCATCACGCAGATGTACTTCCCCGGTGACCAGCTCTTCCCGCTGGACCCGATCTACCAGACCATCGTGGACCAGGACGCCCGCGACCGGCTGGTGGCCACCTACGACCACAGCCTCACCGAGCCCGAGTGGGCGCTGGGCTACAACTGGGACATTGTCCTGACCGGGCCCAAGCGGACCTGGACCGAAAACGAGGCGCTGGGCGCAGAAGGTGATGAGGAGTGAGAACAATGGCCACCAAACTTGTTCCCACCCCCGGCCAGACCGTCGGCCCGTTCTACGGTTACGCACTCCCGTTCGAAAAGGACAACGAGCTGCTGCCGCCCGGCTTCCCCGGGTCCATCCGCCTGCAGGGCACCGTCTACGACGGCGCCGGCCACACCATCCCGGACGCCATCCTGGAAATCTGGCAGCCCGACGCCGAGGGCAAGGTTGTCCAGCGCACCGGCTCCCTGGTCCGCGACGGCTACACCTTTACCGGCTGGGGCCGCGGTGCCGTCGGCAACACCGGCGTCTACACCTTCACCACCGTCAACCCCGGGCCCACCAAGCCGGGCGCGGCGCCGTTCATCTCCGTGGCGCTCTTCGCCCGCGGCCTCACCAACCGCCTGTTCACCCGCATCTACCTGCCGGAGGACACCGAGGCACTGGCCAACGATCCGCTGCTCAGTTCGTTGGACCCGGAGCGCCGCAAGACGCTGATCGCCCGCCGCGACGCCGACGGCGGCCTCACCTTTGACATCCGCCTGCAGGGTGAGGGCGAGACGGTCTTCCTGGACTTCCAGTGACGGACGCCGCCTTGGGAGATCTGCGCGCCTTCGCGGAAGAGGCCGACGCCGGCCTGCTCAGTCCCGTCTCCGCGTCACCGCTGGTGGCGGCGCTGACGGGGGACCGGGCAGTGCTGGCCGCCATCCTCGCCGTCGAATCCGGCTGGGCTGCCGTGCTGGAACGGGCAGGTTTGGCACCTGCCGGTTCCGCCGCCGTCGTCGCATCCGCGGCCGACGCTGGGCGCTACGACCTGGCCGACATCGCGCTCCGCGCCCAGGGCGGCGGCAACCCGGTGATTCCGCTGCTGGCGGGCCTCCGGAAGAATGTGGCAGCGCTGGACACTGCCGGGGTGGGCGCTGCGAAGGCCGTCCACACCTCGCTGACCAGCCAGGACGTGCTGGACACGGCCCTGATGCTGCTGGCCCGGAACACCGTTCACGCCGTGCTGGCGGACCTGAAAGGCACCACGACGGCGCTCGCCCACCTGGCGGGGCAGCATGCGGACACGTTGTGCGTGGGCAGGAGCCTGACGCAGCATTCGCTCCCCTACACCTTTGGGCTGCGGGTTTCGCAGTGGTTCCAGGGGCTGGCCGCCGCTGGCCGGCAACTGGAGGGCCTGGAGTTTCCCGTGCAGTTCGGTGGTGCGGCGGGAACGCTTGCGGCGGGGACGGTCCTGACCGGGGGTTCGCAGGCGACGCCGTTCACCCTCGCCGATGCGCTGGCGGCCCAGTTGGGCCTGGCCCCGGCGGCCGCTCCCTGGCACACCAGCCGCCTGGCCATCACATCCCTGGGGCATGCGCTGGCATCCGTGCTGGACGCCTTCGGCAAGATCGCCGCGGACGTCCTGTTCCTGAGCCGGCCCGAGGTCGCGGAACTGGCTGAGCCAAAAGCCGCCGGTCGCGGCGTGTCCTCCGCCATGCCACAGAAGCAGAACCCCGTGCTGTCCGTCCTGGTCCGCAGCGCCGCGCTGCAGGCCCCCAACCTGGCCGCCCAGCTGCACCTGGCTGCCGCCAACTTCAACGACGAACGCCCCGACGGGGCCTGGCACCTCGAGTGGCCGGCCCTGCGCCAGCTGCTGGCCCTGGCCCTCGGGGCCGCGGGCCACATCCGCGAACTTGCCGGGGGGTTGCGGGTTTTCCCGGACGCGATGCGCCGAAACCTGGACCTGGCGGGCCCGCTGCTGCTGGCCGAGGGCGTTAACGTGGCCGTGGCACCCCTGCTGGCGGAGAAGGACGGCCGCTCCGGCAAGCAGCAGCTGCAGGACGTGGTGGACCAGACCTTGCAGGCGCCCCCTCCGGAACAGGCCGCTACCTACCGCAAGCTGCTCCGCGAAGCTGTTCCGGCCGCCGTCGTTCCTGACGGGCGGCTGGTGGAGCTCCTGGATCCTGCCAGCTACCTTGGCCAGGCGGCGGAGATATCCCGGCGCATCCTGGCCGCCTTTCCCGACTTCGTTTCCCCCACTCGCGAACCGAACCCCTCTGATCCGAACGGAGCTTCCCGTGGCTAAACCGGCCTTGAAGGCAGCGCTGCTGTCGCCCCAGCGGCCCCTGGGCGACCATCCCCTGCTGGTGGCGGGCCCGTCCCTGGGCACCTCATCCATCCTGTGGAACCGCGTCGCCACCCTGCTCGGCAAGGACTTTGACGTGGTGGCCTGGGACCTGCCCGGCCACGGCGTCTCGCCCGCCGCCACCGAACCCTTCGATGTCGCGGCCCTCGCGGACGCCGTCGTCGAACTTGTTGACTCCATCGCGCCCGGCGAGGCCTTCCATTACGCCGGCGTTTCGCTGGGCGGGGCGGTCGGCCTGCAGCTCGCCATCACGTTCGGCGAACGGCTCAGGAGCCTCTCCGTGCAGAACAGCGGTGCCAAGATCGGAACTCCCGAAGCCTGGCTGGAGCGCGCCGAAACAGTCCGCACCCAGGGCACCCCGGTGATGATCCAGGGCTCCGCCCAGCGCTGGTTCGCCCCCGGCTTCATGGACCGCGAACCCGAGTTCAGCAGCCGCCTCCTGCACTCCCTGCGTGATGCCGACCGCTTCAGCTATGCCTACTGCTGTGAGGCGCTGGCAGGCTTCGATGTGCGGAGCCAGCTTGGCAGCATCACCGTCCCCACCCAGATCATTGCAGGCGCACTGGACGGCGTGGCCACGCCGGACATGGCCGCGGAGGTGGCCGCCGGCATCACCGCCGGGGGTGGCACTGCGACGGCCGTGACCGTGGAGGGGATCTCCCACCTGGCCCCCGCGGAGGCGCCCGCCCACACCGCGGACCTGATGCGCAGCCTGATGGCCTGGGCCGAATCGCGGGAGGCCGCCAAGTGAGCGGGAACGGCAGGCACGGCGTGGTCCAGCCCGGCGCCACCAGCCAGGAAATCTACGACGGCGGCATGGCGGTCCGGCGCGAGGTGCTGGGCGACGCGCACGTGGACCGGGCCAACGCCAACAAAGATGAATTCACCGACGACTTCCAGGACATGATCACCCGCATCGCATGGGGTGGCATCTGGACCCGGCCCGGACTTTCCCGCCAGATGCGCTCCGCCGTGACCATCACGGCCATGGTGGCGCACGGGCACTGGGAAGAACTCGCCATGCACATCCGCGCTGCCGTCACCAACGGGCTCAGCCGGGACGAGATCAAGGAAATCCTGCTGCAGACCGCCATCTACTGCGGGGTACCCTCCGCCAACACCGCCTTCAAGACCGCCCAGCAGGTCTTTCGAGAAATGGACACCACCCACGAAGACCCAGCGGGCACCAACCCCACCCCCAACCCCACCCCTCCCAACTAGCTCGCAGTTAATGTCGTTTTGAGGCTCCAAAACGACATTAACTGCCAGTCAGTTGGGTCTCCAGAGAACCAAGAGGAACCATGAACCATGCTTTCGTGTACGACGCCGTACGCACCCCCTTCGGCAAGTTCGGCTCCGGCCTCGCCGCAGTCCGCCCGGATGACCTTGCCGCGCACGTGATCAAGGAGTCGGTTAAGCGGGCACCGGGACTCGATGTCGAGCGGATTGATGAGGTGGTGTTCGGCAACGCCAATGGCGCCGGTGAGGAGAACCGCAACATCGCCCGGATGGGCACCCTGCTGGCCGGGCTCCCGGTCTCCATCCCGGGCACTACGGTGAACCGGCTCTGCGGTTCCTCCCTGGATGCGGTGATCATTGCTTCGCGCCAGATCAACGCCGGCGACGCCGACCTGATGCTCGTCGGTGGCGCCGAGTCAATGTCCCGCGCCCCGTGGGTGCTGCCCAAGACGGAGAAGCCGTACCCGGCCGGGGACATGACGCTGGCGTCCACCACGCTGGGCTGGCGCCTGGTGAACAAGTCCATGCCCAAGGAGTGGACCATCTCCCTGGGCGAGGCCACCGAGCGGCTCCGCGAGAAGTACGACGTGACCCGCGAGGCGCAGGACGAGTTCGCCGCCGCCTCCCACAACCTTTCTGCCGCCGCCTGGGATGAGGGCTTTTACGACAACCTCGTCGCCCCGGTGCCGGGTACGGACCTGGTGCGGGACGAGGGCATCCGGGAGGGTTCTTCGGCGGAGAAGCTCGCCGGGCTCAAGACCGTGTTCCGGGTAGAGAACGGTACGGTCACCGCGGGCAACGCGTCACCATTGTCCGACGGCGCCTCCGCGGCGTGGGTGGGCTCCGAGGCTGCCGCGGGGCTGCTGGGGCTGGACCCGCTGGCCCGGATTGCCGGCCGCGGCGCGCACGCGAATGATCCGCAGTATTTCGGCTACGCCCCCGTGGAGGCGGCGAACAAGGCCCTCGCGAAGGCGGGCATCGGCTGGGACCAGGTGGGCGCCGTCGAACTTAACGAGGCGTTCGCCGCGCAGTCCCTGGCGTGCATCAACGCCTGGGGCATCGATCCGGCCATCGTGAACCGGCACGGCGGGGCGATTGCCATGGGGCACCCGCTCGGTGCTTCCGGGACCCGCATCCTGGGCACCCTGGCCCGGTCCCTGCAGGCCTCCGGTGAGCGCTGGGGTGTCGCTGCCATCTGCATCGGCGTGGGCCAGGGCCTGGCCGTCGTGCTCGAAAACATGACCACCGCCGGAACCAACACTGGAAAGGACCAGTAATGCTGAACTTCGTAGATTCGGTTCAGGATGCCGTGGCCGGCATCAAGGACGGCTCCACCGTGATGATCGGCGGGTTCGGCAACGCCGGCCAGCCGTTCGAACTGATCGACGCGCTGCTCGAGTGCGGCGCCACGGACCTGACCGTGGTGAACAACAACGCCGGCCAGGGCGACCAGGGCCTGGCCCTGCTGATCAAGGAGGGCCGGGTGAAGAAGATGATCTGCTCCTTCCCGCGGCAGTCCGACTCCTGGCACTTCGACGCCAAGTACAAGGCCGGGCAGATCGAACTCGAGCTCGTCCCGCAGGGGAACCTGGCCGAGCGGATCCGCGCCGCCGGGGCCGGGATCGGCGGGTTCTTCACCCCCACCGGCTACGGCACCATGCTCGCCGAAGGCAAGGAAACCCGGTTCCTGGACGGCAAATGGCAGGTCTTCGAAACCCCCATCCACGCCGACGTCGCCCTCATCAAGGCCCTCAAAGCGGACGGCAAGGGCAACCTGGTCTACCGCAAGACCGCCCGGAACTTCGGCCCTATCATGGCCGCGGCAGCGAGACACACCATTGTCCAGGTCTCCGACATCGTCCCCACCGGCGGACTGGACCCGGAGAACATCGTGACCCCGGGGATCTACGTCAACAGCATCGTCAAGGTTGCCGGCAGCGGCAATCCGGCAGAAAAGGCGGCTTGAGATGAGCCTCACCGAAACGTCCCTCCAGACCTCGGCGACGCCGCTGGGCCGCGACGACCTGGCCCGGCTGGTTGCCCGGGACATCGCACCCGGGTCCTTCGTGAACCTGGGCATCGGCCAGCCCACGCTGGTGTCCAACTACCTCACCGACGAACAGAACATCACCCTCCACACGGAGAACGGCATGCTCGGCATGGGCCCGGAAGCCAAGGGCGACCAGATCGACGAGGACCTCATCAACGCCGGCAAGATCCCCGTCACCGAACTACCGGGTGCCTCCTACTTCCACCACGCCGACTCGTTCGCCATCATGCGCGGCGGCCACCTGGACATCTGCGTCCTGGGCGCCTTCCAGGTCTCTGCCACCGGTGACCTGGCGAACTGGCACACCGGGGCACCCGGGGCGATTCCCGCCGTCGGCGGCGCCATGGACCTGGCCACCGGCGCCAAGGACGTCTTCGTCATGATGACGCTCCTCACCCGCGAGGGCGTCTCGAAGATCGTGGACGCCTGCACCTACCCGATCACCGGCGTCGGCTGCGTCACCCGCGTCTACACAGACAAGGCCGTCTTCCTCATCGGCCCGGACGGCGTCACCGTCCGCGAAACCTTCGGCTGCACCTTCGAGGAACTCCAGGACCTGGTGCCCGTCCCCCTGAAGGCCACGCCCGCCGGCGGATGAGCCTGCGCCCGTCACCGCACCTAGGATTGGTAACCATGATTGACGCCGCAGGCACAGATACCCAGGCCGCCCCGCAGGCCAGCGACCAGTACGTCCAGTCGCTGGCCCGGGGCCTGGCGGTGATCCGCGCCTTCGACGCCGAGCGCCCGGTCATGACGCTCACCGAGGTGGCCTCGCGCACCAACCTGACCCGGGCCACGGCCCGGCGGTTCCTGCACACCCTGGTGGAACTGGGCTACGTGCGCACCGACGGCAAGACGTTCGCCCTCACGGCCAAGGTCCTCCAGCTGGGCTACGCCTACCTTTCGGGGCTGTCCCTGCCGCAGCTGGCGCAGCCGCATCTGGAGGAGTTGTCCTTGAAACTGGGCGAGTCCACCTCCGCCGCCGTGCTGGACGGCACCGACATCGCCTACATTGCCCGGGTCACCACCCGCCGCATCATGACCATCGGCATCACGGTGGGAACCCGGTTCCCCGCCTATGCCACGTCCATGGGCAGGGTCCTGCTGGCGCACCTTTCGGCCCCGGACCTCAAGGCCTACCTGGCAGCCGCTGACATCAAGCCGCTCACACCCCGCGCCCTGGGCACCGTCCCGGAACTGCTGAAGGTGCTGGACACCATCCGGGCCCAGGGCTGGTGCCTGCTGGACCAGGAGCTGGAGCTGGGGCTCATGTCCGTTGCCGCGCCCGTATATGACGGCCCCAAGGTGGTGGCGGCCGTTAACGTGTCCCTGCAGGCCCAGTCCGTGGAGGCCAAGCCGGACCGGGAGGCGTACCTGGCGTCGGTGGCGCAGGAAATCGTGGCCACCTCCCGGCACATCTCCGCGGACCTTACCGCCCGCGGCTAGGGGTACCGGGCCGGAAACCCAGCCGCTCCTGTCTAGCTGATCCTGGTTTGGGCGAACAGCCGGCGGAGGGTGACGAAACAGCCCAGGGCGCTGAACAGCAGGGTCACCAGGAAGTCGCCCGCGTACCCGTCCACTATGTCCCGGTTGGTCGCGAGGTTGTAAAGGAGCAGGTCCCATGTCCCGGCGTCGGCCAGCATGGTCAGCGGAGAACCGCCGCCCAGGTACTTGGCCGCATCCACCAGCATGCCGCCCCAGAAGGACAGCAGGACGGTCCCGAGCGTTACGGCGGTCACCACCCACGCGCCGCGGCGGCTGATCATCCCTCCGGTCCCCAGGACATACAACCGGGCCGCCGCGGCAGCGGCGATGAAGGCAACAATGGACGCCATCCACCCCATGCTCCACAACACCAGCCAGGCGGCGACACCGACGGGAACAGCAGCGAGGGCGAAGATTGCACCACGGACCACATCCTCCCTGGCTGCGCTGACCGGCGCTGCCGCTTGGAACTGGTCGAATGGCGGGGGAGCCCATGCCCCGGGTGCCCGCAGCCCGAACTGGGGTTCGGCGGGAGCACCGCCTTCACGTTCCCCGGGCTGTGATGCATCGAATTCTGCGCGCTCTGGCATGGTTCCCCCAATATGTGAGATGTGTGAATGCGCTTATTGTCACACGCCAGCCAGCCAAAGGCGCGGGGCACTGAAAGGGGGCGGACGACGGNCCGCCCCGCTTTGTCCGTGGCTGCTGTGCCCCTACCGGACAGGGTTGCCGAGTTGCCGCAGGGGAGTCCTGGCGGTTTCACGCGCCCACCATGCACCCGCCACGGCGAGGATCGACGAGCCCGCAACAATCCAGGCTGCGGGGCCCCAGTTGGCCTTGTCCGCACCCACCAGGGCGGTGCCGAGCAGCGGTGTGAAGCCTGCGCAGAGGATCCCGATTTGAAGCCCAATCGCCATGCCGGAGTAGCGGACCTTCACGTTGAAGAGTTCAGCGAACCAAGCGGGGTAGATTGCGTTGGACATGGCGTAGGTGCCCGCGGTGATGAGGGTGCTGGTCAGGAAGATCATCGGTACGTTACCGGTGGCGATCACCGAGAAGTAGACAAAGATCATGATGCCGGAGCCCAGGACCCCGATGATGAAGACCGGGCGGCGGCCAAACGTGTCGGACAACCGCGCGGTCAGCGGCTGGGTAACGACGGCCAGGACATTGCCCACGATGCTGACCCAGAGCATGGTGGAGGCCGGGACGCCGACAGACACCGCGTAGGCCAGGCCGAATGACTGCATGAACGTGTTGGTGACCGTTTCGAAGGACATCAGCGCCACCTGGAAGAACTGCGCCGGGTGCGTCTGGAACATCCTGGCAAAGGGGAGCTTCACCAGTTCGCCGTGCTCCTGCTTTTCCTCGAAGACCTCCGGCTCTGCCAGCGACCGGCGGACCAGGTAGGCGACGATCAGCACGATGAGGGACAGCCAGAACGGGATCCGCCAGCCCCAGGCGATGCGGTCCGCGTCAGACATGGCAGCCACGGGCAGGAACGCCAGGGACGCCAGGACGATCCCGAAGGAAATGCCGCTCATGGCAAAGCTGGCGAAGAAGCCGCGCCGGCCTTCAGGCGCCTCTTCGGTGGAGAGGGCCGAGGCTCCGGCGGTCTCGGCTCCTGCAGAGAGGCCCTGCAGCAGGCGGAGCAGGACCAGCAGCGCCGGGGCAAAGTAGCCTGCCGTCTCGAAGTTCGGCAGGGCGCCGATGAGGAACGTGGCACTGCCCATGAGCACCAGGGTGAGCACAAGGGTGTTCTTCCGGCCGATCTTGTCACCCAGGTGGCCGAACACCACGGCGCCGAAGGGGCGGGCGACGTAGGCCACACCGAAGGTGGCGAAGGATGCCAGGAGGGCAACCGTGGGGTCGCCGGCCGGGAAGAAGATCTTGGAGAAGACCAGGGAGGCGGCTGTTGCATAGATGAAGAAGTCGTAATACTCCAGGGCGCCGCCGAGGAATGCGGCCAGCGCCGCCTTCCTGGCGCGCTTAAGCCGGCGCTGTCCCTCAGGCGTGGAGGGGGCCTGGGCTCCTGCTGCGATGTCGGTCATTTCCGGTTTTCCTTCCACGCTGAAGGCGGTGGATCCAATAATTTGTACGCATACCGAACAACTGTGCGAAATGCGCCTAGATCGAGGATACTAGCTGGTGACGCCAATCACAACGCCGCTGTCCGCGAAAGGTGGAAAACGAATGGAACCGAGCACGCAGCCTTCCCGCCTGGCCCTGATCGGGTCGGTGGCGTCGCAGGCCATGTCCCCCCGACTGTGGAATCCCGTCCTGCGTGAACTCGGCAGGGGCTGGACCTATGAGGCCTGGGATGTGGCGCCGGATGGTGACCTGGCGGCCGTCCGCGTGCGGCTTCTGGCGCCGGACGTGATGGCCGCCAACGTCACCATGCCGCACAAGCACTGGGCGGCCGAAACCGCAGACGCTGCCGCGGAGCCGGTCCGGCTGAGTGGGGCGTGCAACCTCCTGGTGCGGCAGGCCCAAAGACTGGTGGCGTACAACACCGATATCACCGCGGCCCAAGTGCTGCTCGGCGGCACGTACCAGCGCCATGCCCTGTTGCTCGGCGCCGGCGGGGCGGCGCGGGCCGCCCTGATCGCCATCAGGGGCAACGTGGGGTCCGTGTCCATCAGCGACCGGGACCGCCACGCCTCGCACGAGCTGCTGGACCTCGCCCGGAAACTGGGCATCAACGCCCGGGACGTCACATGGCAGCAGGCGCAGGACCTGGCCCCGGAAGCGTCCCTGATCGTCAATGCCACCCCCATTGGCAAGGGCACCTCCGACGGTCCCGCCTGGGGCGGCTCGGCGCTGGCACCCGACGCCGTCCTCTACGACTTCGTCTACGCCCGGCACAGCACGTCCAGTGTTTCCTGCGCCCAAAGGATGGGGATCCGATGCATCGACGGGTGGGACCACCTCCGCGAACAGGCGGTGGCCATGGTGCCCCTGCTCGGGCTGGACGCCCGGGCCCGCGCCCTGCTGCAGGAAACACTGGTCCGGCTTCGGGCCGGGCACTAGCGGGCAGCACCTTCCGGCGGACCTTTGACGGCGCAGCTGCCCGATATGATCGGACAGGCGCGAAAAGCCCGGCAACACAGTGCCGTGCACGCTCATCGGTCCGGGGAGGAACAAGAGTGGAGGAGCAGGCAGGCTACTTCGTTAAGTCGGTTGAAAAGGCCTTTGACGTCCTGCTCGCCTTCACTCCGGACCAGCCCCGGCTCACCGTCTCCCAGGTCGCCGCGCTGACGGACATGACCCGCGCTTCCGCCCGCCGCTTCCTTCTCACCCTGGCCGACCTTGGCTACCTGCGCGCCGCCGGGCCTGCCTTCGAGCTGACCGCGCGGTCCCTGGACATTGGCCGGTCCTACCTTGCCGCGCTGACATTGCCCAGAGTGGCGGCGCCGCACCTGAGGGACCTCGCAGCAGAGCTTAACGAGACCACGTCCCTCTGCATCCTCGAGGGCGGTGACGTGGTCTACGTTGCCTGCGTCCCCTCACCACGCCTGTTGAGCGTGTCCATCACCGTCGGTACCCGCTTCCCCGCATGGGCCACCTCCATGGGCCGGGTCCTCCTGGCTGGGCTGCCCGCGCCGCAGCTTGAGGAGTATTTCCACTCGGTCCGGCTGCACCGCTTCACCGACCACTCCATCGGCAGCGTCGAGGACCTGCGGACGGAAGTGGAGGCGGCCAGGACCAGGGGATGGTCCATGGTCTCGCAGGAACTGGAAGAAGGCCTGCGCGGCGTGGCGGTTCCGGTCCGGCGGGGACACGAGGTGGTGGCCGCGGCCAACGTTTCGCTGCAGACGCACCGCGCCGCCGCCCAGGATATCGAAGCGTCGGTCCTGCCGCAGCTGATGGAAACCGCACGCCGCATAGCGCTTGACTACGGCGGGCCGCTTCAGGGCGCAGCGGCATCAGGGTAACGCTTTGCCACTGAAGCCGGCAACGCCACTCCCGCAGCGGGAGCGCTGGCCCTAGACTCTAGCCAACTGCGTGCAGCAGTTCCGCTGCAGCGCTCGTCAGGAAGAGGAGTCAGCGGGTGAAGCTGGGGATTCCGCGGGAACGCCGGGAGGGCGAGCGGCGTGTGGCCGCCACTCCCGACACTGTGAAGCAGTTGGCCGGGATGGGCCTGGAGGTCCTGGTGGAAGCCGGGGCAGGGGACGGCGCCGGTCATCCGGACTCCGCCTACCACCAGGCGGGCGCCACTATCGTCCCCGACCTGGATAACGCCGCGCTGGACCTCCTGGCCCATGTCCGCCCGCTGGACCCGCAGACCGCCGCGTCCCTCAAAAGGGGAGCCGTGACGGTGGGGCTCGCGTCGCCGTCGTCCGAACTGCCCTCGGTGCAGGCGCTCGCGGACGGCGGGGTGACTTCCTTCGCGCTGGAACTGGTGCCGCGCATCTCCCGGGCGCAGTCGATGGACGCCCTCACCTCCCAGGCGCTGGTGGCCGGGTACCGGTGTGTCCTCGAGGCCGCCATCCGGCTGCCGCGCTTCTTCCCGCTGTATATGACCGCGGCAGGAACCGTCCCGCCGGCCCGCGTCCTGGTTCTGGGCGCCGGCGTGGCCGGGCTGCAGGCCATCGGCACCGCGAAGCGGCTGGGTGCCCGTGTCTTCGCCAACGACATCCGGCCCGCCTCCGCTGACGAGGTGGCATCGATGGGCGGCACCTTCATCCGGCTGGACCTTGAGACGGCCGAAGCGGCCGGCGGCTACGCACGGCAGTTGAGTACCGACGCCGGCACCCGGCAGCGGCAGCTGCTGGCACCGCATGTCGCGCAGTCGGATGTACTGATTACGACGGCGGCGGTCCCCGGGCGGCCGGCTCCCCTTTTGGTGACCCGGGAGATGGTGCAGGGCATGCGCCCGGGATCGGTCGTCGTCGACCTCGCCGCGGAGTCCGGCGGCAACGTGGAGGGCTCCGCGCCGGGCCAGGACATTCCGATCCCCACCGCCGACGGCACCGGCCACATCACCCTGGTGGGCCTGAAGGATGCCGCCTCCGCAATGGCTTCCGACGCCTCCCGCCTCTACGCCAAGAACGTGGCCAACCTGCTGGCCCTGCTGGTCCGCGACGGTGGGCTCAACCTGGATTTCGACGACGAAGTGGTGGCCGGCGCCTGCCTCACGCACGCAGGCGCGGTCCGGCACCAGCCCACGGCGGAACTGCTCACGGCGCGGACCGCGGCCGGGACGGGTGCCGCAGCGGCAGCCCGGCAGGAAGGAAGGCTCTGATGGACGGAACAGCCCTGCTGACCATCACGGTCCTGGCAGTGTTCGTTGGCTTCGAAGTGGTGTCCAAGGTTTCCAGCACCCTGCACACCCCGCTCATGTCCGGCGCCAACGCCATCCACGGGATCATCCTGGTGGGTGCCATCATCGTGGCCGGCCAGGCCGCCGACCCGTGGGTCCTGGCGGTGGCGCTGCTCGCCGTCGTCCTCGCCACCGCCAACCTGGTGGGCGGGTTCGTGGTGACCGACCGGATGCTGCACATGTTCCACGCCAAGCGGGACGTCGCCAAGACCGGGCCCGGGCCGGGGGCGGGCCGCAAATGAGCCTCCTGGATCCGGTCTGGACGTCCCTGCTCTACCTCGCCGCGGCCGTCTGCTTCATCCTGGCACTGCGCGGGCTAAGCTCCCCGCGGACCGCCCGCCGCGGAAACCTGGTCGGCGCACTCGGCGCGCTGATCGCCGTCGCCACCGTGTTCCTGTCCGCCCGGCTGGAGAACGTTGCCTGGATCCTGGTCGCCATCGCCGCCGGATCCGTAGTGGCGGCACCCGTGGCACGCCGGGTGAAAATGACCCAGATGCCGCAGCTGGTGGCCCTGTTCAACGGCGTGGGCGGTGGCGCCGCAGCCCTGGTTGCCCTGCTGGAACTGGGCCACGCGGACAACCCGTGGGTGCGCCTGGCCATCGTCTTCACGCTCTTGGTCGGTGCCGTCTCCTTCGCCGGCTCAGGCATCACCTTCGCCAAGCTGCAGGAACTCATGACCACCCGCCCGGTGGTGTTTCCCGGGCTGCCGGTGGTGATGGCCGTGGTCCTGCTCGCCGCGGTGGCCGCCGGCGTGGCCGTGGTCCTGACCGGTTCGCTGCCGCTGGCCGTCCTGCTGCTTGCACTGGGCCTGGCCGCCGGTGTCCTGCTGGTGCTGCCCGTGGGCGGCGCCGACGTGCCCATCGTCATCTCGCTGCTGAACGCCTTCACCGGCCTGGCTGTTGCGGCGTCCGGCCTGGTGCTGGGCAACGTCCTGCTGGTGGTGGCCGGCACCCTGGTGGGCGCCTCGGGCACCATCCTTACCCGGGCCATGGCGGCGGCCATGGGCCGGAGTGTCGCGGGCATCCTGTTCGGGGCGTTCCGGGGAGGTTCGACGGCGGGATCCACCGCGGTGAGCGAGCGTCCGGTGCGCTCGTCGTCGGCGGAGGACGTGGCAGTCCTGCTGGGCTATGCCCAGCGGGTGATCATCGTCCCGGGGTACGGGCTCGCCGTGGCGCAGGGCCAGCATACGGCCGCGGAACTGGCGCTGGCTTTGGAAGCCCGGGGGATTGAGGTGGATTTCGCCATCCATCCCGTGGCTGGGCGGATGCCGGGACACATGAACGTCCTCCTGGCGGAGGCCAACGTGCCGTACGAGTCGCTGAAGGAGATGGGCGAGATCAATCCGGAGTTCAAGACCGCGGATGTGGCCCTGGTGGTGGGTGCCAACGACGTAGTGAATCCGGCCGCGAAAACCTCCTCCGGCTCCCCGATTTTCGGGATGCCCATCCTGGAAGTGGCGGAGGCGCGGCAGGTGGTGTTCCTGAAGCGGTCCATGCGCCCGGGTTTCGCCGGTATCGAAAACGACCTGCTGTATGAACCGCAGACCTCGCTGTTGTTTGGCGATGCCAAGGAATCCCTGGCCCAGGTGCTGGGCGCGGTTAAGGCCCTTTAGGCGTGGAGCGCCCCCTGCGCCGGGTTACCCTTCTTTCAGAAGCTTGCTTTCCATCCGCCATCAGAGGACGCCATGACTGACATCAGCTCCACTTCACCCAAGCGCGCCGCCATCATCGTCAACCCCGCCAAACCGGTGGATATCGACGTGCGCGGCCTGGTGGCCAAGCACTGCGTGGAAAACGGCTGGGGCGAGGCCATCTGGCTGGAAACCACCAAGGAGGATCCCGGTGTCGGCCAGGCGAAGGAGGCGCTGGCCCAGGGTGCGGACATCGTGATCGCTGCCGGTGGTGACGGCACCGTGCGGTGCGTCGCCGAGGTCCTGGCCGGCGGCGACACCCCCATGGGACTGCTGCCCCTGGGAACCGGAAACCTGCTGGCACGCAACCTCGGGATGGACGTGACCGACTACGACGGCGCCATGGCCGGGGCCCTGATCGGCGCCGAGCGGAAGATCGACGTTGTCCGTGCCCGGCGCAGCGATCCGGACCAGGAGCAGCTCTTCCTGGTCATGGCCGGCATGGGATACGACGCCACCATCATGGCGGACACCAACGAGGACCTGAAGGACAAGGTGGGCTGGCTGGCCTATGTGGACGCGGGCATCCGGAACCTGCCGGGCAAACCGGTCAAGGCAACCGTGGTGATCGACGGGAAGTCCGTGGTGCATCGTGGTGTCCGCAGCGTGATGGTGGGCAACTGCGGAAAGGTCCAGGGGGGCCTGGAGATCTTCCCCGACGCCAAGGTGGATGACGGGCTGCTGGACATCGCAGTCCTGGCACCGCACCACGGCAAGCTGGGCTGGCTCTCTGTGGTGGCAGGGATGATCGGCAAGGGCCGGGGGAAAGACACCGCGGTGGAGTATTTCCAGGGCAAGTCCGTGGAGATCACCCTGGAGCACAAGGACGACTACCAGCTGGACGGCGACCACGAAGGCGAGGGCAAGCACGTGCTCATGACTATGGAGCCCGGTGCCCTGACCCTGCGGATGTAACAGCCCCAGATGTAGTTGCGCTAAGCCAGCAGCCGCCCCCACCGCGGTTCCAGCAGTGGCGCGCTTGCCAGTTTCAGCGCGTGCCACAGGGTGACCGCTACGGAATCCAGGACCGGAACACCTGTCCCTTCCTCGATCTCCGCCGTGATATTGGCCCCGTACAGGTTGGTGCACAGGTAGACCAGGGCGTCCGGGGCCGCGGCCGCGAGTTCCAGGGAGCCCGGCCGCATCTCGTCGTCCGTGACCCGGGCAAAGGACTCGTTGTCGCTCAGGCCCAGGGCCCGGTGGTCCACGGTCTTGATCCCTTCCCTCTCGTAGGAAGCGATGACCTGGCGGTTCACGTCCTCCGTATACGGCGTGAACAGGCCGATCCGTTCGGTGCCGAAGGTTCGGAAAGCTTCAAGGTAGGCAAGGGTGGACGTGGTGGCGGGGATCCCGGTGGCCCCGGTGATCCCATCGGCCAGCTCCTGGTCATGGGCCGAACCGAGCCACGAACCGGACGTCCCATTCCAGGCAATGACGTCAACATCCGCCGTCGCCAGCAGCTGTGCGGCGGCATGCATGACAGCTGGATCGAACTGCCGGTCCGAGGAGTCGTCCAGTGCGATGCGGGTGACCGGGATCCGGGTGAAGTGCACCGTGACGTCGGTGCGGCCGCCGAGGATGCGGTACGTCTGGGGTTCCAGGCAGGTGTTGGAGGACGGCACGATCATGCCGATCCGGCGGGGGCGTGAAGTGGCGGGCATGGTCGGCTCCTAGGCGATGGCGGCGGGCAGGTTGGAGGCTTCCAGTCCGGCGGTCTGGTGCTGCCGGAAGCCGTTGCGGTTGATGAAGCGGCCCACTGCGCCTGGGTCGTGGAAGCCGTCGGCATCCAGGACCACCCGCCCGTTGGAAACCACGACGGCGGGCCAGCCCGTGAGTGCCTGCCCATCGAATGGTGAGAAATCAGTTCCCATGTGCAGGGCTGTGCCGTCCACCGTCCGTTCCTCGGCCGGATCGAAGACCACGAGGTCGGCGTCAAACCCTTCCTCAATCCGGCCCTTGCCGGGGACGGCGTTGATTCGGGCGGGTTCGGCAGCAAAGGCGCTGACGAACTGCTCAACGGTGGCGCCTGCGGACGTCATTGCCGTGAAGGTGACCGGCATGCGGGTCTCCACGCCCGGCAAACCATGCGGCATGGCGCGGACGTCATCGGTGCGTTCGCGCTTCTGGGACAGGTCGTAGCAGGAGTGGTCGGAGGACATGGTGTGGATGGCTCCGGAGACCAGCCGTTCCTTGAGGGCGGCCACGGTCTCGGCACTGCGCATGGGCGGGCAGCAGGCAAACCACTCCGGGAAGGTGGAGGCGTACACGGAGTCATCCAGGGTGACGTAGTGCGGGCAGGTTTCCGAGTACGCCCGGACGCCCCGGTCGCGGGCCTGCGACACCATGTCCACGGCGCCCGGGGTGGACTGGTGGACGAAATAGACCGGCGCGCCCGTGTATTCGGCCATGGCCAGGGTCTCTTTCACGGAGATCTCCTCGGCCAGCTCGGGCCGGGTCCGGTGCAGGTGCTCGATGCCGATCCGGCCGTCCTGGGCATGCTGTTCGGTGCAGTCGGCAATGATGGGATCGTGCTCGGCGTGGATGTATGTGAGCCCGTCCAGCCGGACCATTTCCCGCATCACCTTCAGGATGGTGCCGCCGTCTGCCATGGTGGTGCCGCGGTTCGTGGTGTACATCTTCACCGAGCGGACGCCTTCCGCGGCCAGCTGCTCCAGCTGCCACGGCACCGTTTCGTCCCAGCTGATGACGGCACCGTGGAGGGCGACATCGCAGCGGGACTCCGTTGCCAGTTCCTTCTTGTGCAGGACGGCGGCGAGCGGGGATTCCTGGGCGTCGCGGGGGATGCCGAAGTCGATGATGGTGGTGGTGCCGCCCCACAGGGCCGCGGTGGACGTGGTCCGGTAGTCGTCGAGGGTGCGGAAGCGGCCGGTCACCTGCGCGACGTGGCAGTGGCCGTCCACACCGCCGGGGATGACGAGTTTGCCTGTGGCGTCGATGGTGTGGTCCGCGGCGGGGGCTGGCTGGGCGGCGTCGACAAGGGCTATGATCCGTCCGCCGGAAACCACGATGTGGGCTTCCTGGCGGCCGGTGCTGTTGACGATCGTGGCGTTGGCAATGACCAGGTCTGCTGGGTGGGACATCGGTGTCCTCCTGGGTCGGGGGAAGTCTGGCTTAGGCTGTGGGCTGCGGGGTTCCGGCATGCTCCTGGCGGGCGGCAAGGGCCGCGTCCAGGCTGGCGGACAAGCCCATGCGGTCCTTGGCCGGGGGCGGGGCAAAGGCGCCGGCGCGGTGTGTTCCGGACTGCAGTGCGGCCACGGCCTCCGCCATGCGGATGCCGGCGGAAATGCCGTCAACCACCGGGACGGGAATTTCTCTCTTGAGTTCCCGGGCCAGCCCGGCCAGCGGGGCACCCGCGAGGATGACGACGTCGGCTCCGTCCTCTGCCACGGCCTGCCGGCTGAGTGCCAGCAGGGTTTCGCGGAAGTCCTGCTGGACGGAGGCGATGCCGGTGAGGGTGTCATTGATGGATCGGATGGAGGCGAGCCTTCCGGCCAGGCCGAACTGCTCAACGCCCTCGCGGTACCAGGGTTTGATCCGGTCCGAGATGGCGATGATGGAAAACCGGTGGCCTTGCAGGGCTGCTGCGCACAGTGCGGCCTCGGTGATGCCGATGACAGGGACGTCGGCCAGTTCCTTGAGGGCCGGCATGCCGGGATCGCCGAAGGCCGCCACCACTACCGCATCCACCGGCTCTGCTCCGGGGCGCGTGTGCTCGGCGATGATCTCGGCCACAGCGCCGGCGGCGACCAGGGACTCGAAGCGGGTCTCGATGTATTCCACGCCGTGGCCCGCGGTCCTGACCAGCAGGTCGGTGCCGGGGGAGGCGGAGCGGAGCGCCTCGGATTCGATCAGTGCTGTGACATCGGCGCTGATGTTGGGGTTGATGACCAGGAGTTTCATTTTCTCTTCCGGTGGAATTCTGGTTCGGTCTTCTGGAAGTCCTCGGGGAACTGGTCCCGGTATTTTCCAATGTGTGATGCGGACTGGGCTGCTGCCCGGTCCGGGTCGCCGCTGGCGATGGCGGCGTAGAGCTCGCGGTGTTCTTGAATGAGTTCGGGCAGGTCGCTGACGTGCCGGAAAAGCCAGTGCATCCGGCCCTGAAGGGGTTCCAGCGCGGACTTGAGGAAGTTGTTGTCCGCGATGGCCGTGATGGCGTCGTGGAATTCACTGTTGGCCCGGTGCGCCTCCATGACCGAACCCTTGGCCAGGAAGGCCCCGGCGTTGTCCAGCAACCCTTTGAGGTAGGCCAGGTCCTCCTTGGTGGCCCGCCGGGCGGCGAGGCGGCAGGCCAGGACTTCCAGGGACTGTCGGACGTCGAAGAGGTCCTCCACGTCCTTGGGGCTGAGGCTGCTGACTTCGGCACCGCGGGCACCGCGGTCACTGATAAGGCCTTCCTGGCGGAGCATCCGCAGGGCCTCGCGCACCGGCAGCCTGGAGACAGAGAATTCTGCGGCCAGGTCGCGTTCCACCAGCCGCGTGCCGGGAGCGTAGTGTCCTTCGAATATCCGGGTGCGGAGGGTGTCCCGGACAGTTTCGCGGAGGGGGCGTTCCTTGTCCTGGGTCTCTTCTGCGGTCAGCATGATGCTCCATTCGGATTTTGTGCGGGCACCGCTCCCGGCTGCGGGGGCGTTGGTTGCAGGTTTCCCTGCGAGGGTCAGCTTAGACAGGAAGCCGCTTGTTGTAGTTCAAGGTAAGGACGGAGGCGCCCATGATGACGGCGGAACCCACGAAGTACAGCAGCGCCCAGGTGTAAGAGCCGGTAGCGCCTACGATCAGGCCCACCACGATGGGGGTAACGAAGCCGGAGATGTTGCCGCTGAGGTTCATGGCGCCGCCCAGGACGCCGGCATTGGTGCGGCCGCCCAGGATGGCGGGGATGCTCCAGAACAGGCCCACCCAGCGCAGGAAGAACAGGACCATCGAGAGCAGGACCACAGCGGTGGTGGCATCCGGGACCACAGTGACACCCACGAGGCCGCCGATCACCACGGCGCTGGAGATTCCCAGGAGGGTGCGCATGACCAGGTTTGCGGAAGCGCCGGATGCGCGCCACTTGTCGGCGATGGTGCCGCCGATGATTTCGCCGACGAACCCGGCACCGAAGATGACCAGCGTGGACCAGCCGATGGTCTTCAGGTCGAAGCCCTTGGCCTGGGCCAGGTACAGCGGGCCCCAGGTCAGCAGGCCGTAGAAGACGCCGTTGAAGCCCAGCCAGCCCAGGCACATGGCCCAGAAGGAGCGGAATTTGAGGTAGGGGAGCAGGCCGCGCTTGCCCTTGCTGCCGTCCACGGCTGCTTCTGCGTCCTCGGCAGCGTGTGACGCTTCGATGTAGGAGGCTTCGGCCTCGTTGACCCCGCGGTGCTGGCGGGGATTGTCCCGGACGTACCACCATACGGCGAGTCCCATGAGGACCGTGGCGGCGCCGGCGATGACGAAGGACCAGCGCCAGCTGCCGGTGGACGCGATGAGGCCCGCGATGATGATGCCGCCCAGGCCTGCGCCCAAGGGTGCGCCGGCGTCAAGGATGGTGGCGCCGCGGCCGCGTTCGGACTTGTGCATCCAGATGGCATTGAGCTTGCCGCCTGCCGGCATCACCCCCGGCCTCGGTCACGCCGATTCCCAGGCGGGCAATGAACATGCTCAGGAAGCCGCCCGCCATGCCGGATGCTGCCGTGGCCGCGCCCCAGCCGAGGCAGGAGGCGGTCATGACCTTGCGCGGACCGAACTTGTCGATCAGCCAGCCGACGGGTACCTGCATCAGGGCGTACGTCCAGAAAAACGCGGAGAGCAGCAGGCCGACGAGTTCGGGCGGCAGGTTGAATTCCTTTTGGATGATGGGGAGCGCGACGGAGATGGATCCGCGGTCGATGTAGTTGACGGACACCAGGACCAGGAGCAGCAGGAAGAGCTTCCAGCGGACGGCAGTGCGCCGTTGCGTGCCGCCCTTTCCGGATTGTTCGGTGGTCAGGGGTGTGGCCTCGTCGGACGTGGCCGTTGTTTCAGTGTTTGGGATGGACACAGCTTCTCCTTCACGGGGAAGTTTACGGATGGGGAGGGTTCGAAAAGATGCGTGGTGCGTGGCGGGCATGATTGGGCCTGCCTGCGGAGAGAGGAGCCGCTGGACGATCCGGAGCGTGGAGCAGACCCTCATTTTTGGGATCCCAAATTGGGATCCCAAAATCAAAGCTAGAAGTGACTCCCGCCACTGTCAAGGGTTTTTCCCAAAGGACCCGCAGGGGGGCGCTTCCAACCGATTGTGACCGCCGCGGCTAGCTCGGCCGGGAATCTTCGGGCCGGTAGGCCAGGATCTCGGCAAGCTCCGCCAGGCGGTGTGCCCGGGCCGATTCGGCCGGAGTGAACGGCTCGCCCGGACGGGAAAAAGTGATGGGACCATGCCATGCCGTGGGGATCTTAAGGCGGGTCCCGTCGTCGGGCCCTTCTGCCCCGGCGTCCGACGGGGGCACGATCCGTGCCTGCAGCAGCTCCGCCACAGCCAGGGGCAGTTCGTCCGGGGTGGCAGCGATGCGCGCTGCCAGGCTGAGTGCCCTGGTCTGTCCGTCAGCCATGGCGAGGGCGGTGGTGGGCCAAACGTGGGATCCGGCGCCCCCGCCGTCGCGAAGGGCTGCCAGCAACTCCCGCTCGCCCACCTCCCCAGGCACCGAGAGGACAAACTCATCCAGGACGCCGTCCGCCACAGGGTGGACGTGAATGCTCAGGATGTTGGTGTCCAACCGCGCCAGCGCTGCTGTGATCCGCTGCAACGAACCGGGCTGGTCACGGAGCAGCGTCCGCGCCCGCCACAGCGACGGAGCCGACGCCAGCTGCCGCCGGTGCCGCAGGGCCGGGGCGTGCAGCCAGCGCAGCAGGATCCGGGCTGCCGACGGCTCGGCCACCCAGATCACCAGGACGGTCGCGGTCAGGGCCAGCACCACCACCTTGGCCACATAGGGAAGATGGGTCTCCACCACCAGGGCGTGGACCAGCAACTCGATGGGCAGCATCACAGCAACGTTCGCCAGGGTCAGCCGCGCCTTGGGCGGCTCCGGCATCAGGCCGCAGACCTCACAGCGCAGTTCCGCGGCGGGCGTGTTCTGGGGAGGAGGCTTCATAAGACCAGCATCGTGCCGCGCTGTTTCCTCCGCGTTGCCCCTGCATTCCATTCATGGGAACGCGCCGCGGGCCTTCCGGGGGCCGCCCCGTAGGATTTACCGGGAACGTCAGCGCGGCCGCCCGTCAGAATCGACCCCAGGAAGGCGCTGCCCGTGAAGATGTTTGCTGAGATGTTCAGCATTGGCCCCGGCAACAAGGACCACCACCCCGCATTCAGGTGTGCCGTGGGCGTCTTCGTGCCCCTGATCACGCTGGTGCTGCTCGGCCGGCTGGATCTGGCCATCTTCGCTTCCTTCGGCGCCTTCACCGGGATCTACGGCCGCGGCGAACCGCACGCCGTCCGTTTTGCCCTGCAGCTGCGGGCCGGGCTGCTGATGCTGCTGGTCATGCTCCTGGCAGCGCTCGCGGCCCGCATGGGTCCGGCGTGGGGCCTGGACGCCGCCATCCATACCTGGTTTCTGGTCCTCGCCACCACACTGGTGGCAGGCGCGTGTTCCGTGGCCATCTCCTGGCTCCGGCTGCGCCCTGCCGGTTCGCTCTTCCACATCTTCGCCTTCGCCGCCATCGCCTCCATTCCCAACCAGCCTCCGCTGTGGCAGGGCATGCTGGTGGCGGTCCTCACCACGGTGTTCGCCCTGCTCATCGGCTTCTCGTCCCGGATCCTTCCCAGCCACCGCACGCCCTGGGCCCGGCCGCCACGCATCCGGCGCACCCCGGCTGAAAAGCGTGCAGCCTGGCTGGAGGGCCTCGGCTACCTGGTGGCCGCCGGCCTCGCCGGCACCCTTGCCACGTGGGCGGGGGAGCGCCTGGGATTCGGGCACAACTACTGGGCCATGGTGGCCGCCGTGGTCCCCTTGGTGGGCCACACCACCCGGCACCGGGTGCGCCGCGGCCTCCAAAGAATCATCGGCACCGTGCTGGGCCTGCTGGTCCTGGCTGCGGTCCTGCTGGTAGGCCTCCAGCCGTGGCAGACGGTGCTGGTGATGGCGCTCTGCCAGTTCGGCGCCGAGATGTTCATCATCCGCCAGTACCTGCTGGCCCAGGTTTTCGTGACGCCCCTTGCCTTGGTGTCGACGCTCCTGGTGGTCCCTGCCTCGCCGTCCATCCTGCTGCGGGACCGCATCATCGAAACGGTGATCGGCGCCGTCGTCGGCATTGCCGTGGTGCTGGCCCCGCGCGCATGGCGCCGCATCAGGCGGGGGACGACGCCGGCCTGACCGCCCTAAGCGGGCCCGCGCGCGGTACGCTGGACTTCCCATTCAATGGAAGGTGCGGCGGTGGCCAACTCACAATCCGGGGACTCGGTGGTGGACAGGATCGTCCGCCTGATTTCGGCGTTCCCACACGACGTCAATGCACTCCAGCTCAGTGAACTTGCGCAGCGGGCCGGCCTGCCGCTGACTACCACGCACCGACTGGTGGGCCAACTTGCCGCCCACGGCCTGCTGGAGGCAGCGCCGGGAGGCATGGTCCGGCCCGGACTCCGGTTGTGGGAGCTGGTGAACCGGGCGTCGCCCGCGCTTGCCCTGCGCCAGGCGGCCATGCCGTTCATGGAGGACATCCAGCAGGTCCTGCACCAGAACGTGAACCTGGCCGTGCTGGACGGCTGGGAGGCGCTCTTCGTGGAGCGGCTGTCCAGGCGCGGCTCGGTGGCCAACCGTGCGCAGGTGGCGGGCAGGATGCCCGTGCACATTTCCTCGGCCGGGCTAGCCCTGATGGCCCATCAAGACAGGCAGGTGCAGGAGGAATACCTTCGCGGGTTCACCGATCCGGACGGGAAGCTCACCGCCGGTGAGGTCCGGAAGTTGCTGGCCGAAACCTCCCAGCAGGGTTTCGCCCAGCTCAAGGGCGTGGTGGATCCGGACACCTGGGGCATAGCCGTGCCCGTCCTTAGCCGCCGCCAGCGGGCGGTGGCGTCTCTCGGCGTCGTTGTTCCCCTTCGGGAGATGCGCCTGCAGGCGCTCGTCCCCGCGCTGCAAACGGCCGCCCGCGGCATCGCCCGGCAACTGGTCCCCGATCCATTCAACGGAATCACTGTAAGGGCGGACACGTCCTTTCCCACACACTGATGGGCAGACGAACCGTTCCGGTAGCGTCCTGGCGGAACCCGCAACGAAGCGAGAACAGATCATGGC
Organism: Paenarthrobacter sp. 22069; assembly: GCF_052046035.1. Taxonomy (NCBI): domain Bacteria; kingdom Bacillati; phylum Actinomycetota; class Actinomycetes; order Micrococcales; family Micrococcaceae; genus Paenarthrobacter; species Paenarthrobacter sp. 22069. Next base: position 144,315 of record NZ_JBQEQF010000006.1, read on the forward strand.
ACGAAAAATCATCAGCACCCGGGTGGCCATCATGGGCGGCGGCCCCGCCGGGCTCATGCTTTCCCATCTGTTGGCCAAGGCGGGCATTGAATCCACGGTGATCGAGATCCGCAGCCACGAGGAGATTGCCCACACCGTGCGCGCAGGGATCCTCGAGCACGGCACGGTCAACCTGCTGGTGGACAGCGGCGTGTCGGACCGGGTGCTGCGCGACGGGGACCGGCACGACGGTATCGAACTCCGGTTCAACGGCGAAAGCCACCGGATCGATTTCAAGGACCTGGTGGGGGAGTCCGTATGGCTGTACCCGCAGACGGACGTCTTCCTGGACCTCGCCGCACGCAGGAAGGACGACGGCGGCGACGTCCGGTACAGCGTCACCGATACCTCCGTCCACGATCTCGAAGGCCGGCCCAAGGTCTGGTTCACGGACGCCGAGGGTGTGGAATTTGAGATTCAGGCCGACTTCCTCGTGGGCGCCGACGGTTCCCGGAGCCACTGCCGGGCACAGATTCCCGAGGCACGCCGCAAGCGGTACTTCCACGAATACCCCTTCGCCTGGTTCGGCATCCTGGCCGAGGCGCCGCGCAGCTCCGACGAGCTGATCTACGCCAACTCGGCCAACGGCTTCGCCCTGATCAGCCAGCGCACCGAGACGGTGCAGCGGATGTACTTCCAGTGCGACCCCAAGGAAAACGTGACCGAATGGGACGATGACAGGATATGGGCCGAATTCCGCCGCCGGGTCAACGGCAACGGGTTCGAACTCAAGGAAGGACCCGTCCTGGAGAAGATGGTGCTGCCGTTCCGTAGCTTCGTCCAAGCCCCCATGCGCCATGGCAACCTGTTCCTGGCCGGCGATGCGGCGCACACGGTGCCGCCCACCGGCGCCAAGGGCCTGAACCTGGCGATCAACGACGTCAAGGTGCTCTTCGAGGGCCTGGACAGCCACTACAACTCCGGCTCGGACCGGCTCCTCGAGTCCTACAGCGACCGCGCCCTGGCACGGGTGTGGAAGGCCCAGCAGTTCTCTTACTGGATGACCAGCATGCTGCACACGCCCGCTGACGCCGACGACTTCTCCCGGGCGCGCCAGCTCGGGGAACTGGACTCCGTGGTTTCGTCCCGGCACGGCAGGGCCTACCTGGCAGAGGCTTACACGGGCTGGCCCGCCGCCTCCTAAAGGACGGGAGCACGACGGCGGGTGGCCCCCCGGGTTCAGGGGCCCAGCAGGCGCCGGATCGCCGCAGCGATGGCGGCCGGGTCGGGGTCTTCGTCCCGCCGGACGGTGAGCAGGTGCAGCAGGATGCCGTCGCCGTAGTCCGCGACATCCCTGGCCCGCGCTGCTGCGTCGGCCACTCCCAGACCTGCCAGCGCCTGTTCCAGGCCGCCCACCAGGAGGTGATGCCCGGCAGTCACTGCCTCCGGGTGGTCCAGGGACAGGGCCAGCCGGGCCCGGGTCAAGCCGGAATGTTGCCGGGCAAGCGCGAGCACCATCGCGGCCAGTTGTCCGGCCAGCTGATCGGCGTCCTGTGGTGGGCCGGCAGGGCCGACGTGCTGCAGAAGCTCCGCGTCCAGCTGCAGCACGCGGTCCAGGACGGCTCCGACCAGTGCTGACCGGCTGCGGTAGTAGTTGGACGTCGTGCCCTCGGATACCCGGGCGGTTACGTCGACGGCACGGTGGGTAAGGCCCTTCAGCCCTTTCTCCGCCACGATGGACAGGGCGGCGTCCATCAGCTGAATGCGTCGATCAGGCATGGCCACAGTCTACGGGTACTCCCTTTCAATCCACTACAAAAGTAGTAGACTCGTGCGCATGGAAACGATCTCGATCGTTGGCGGCGGCATAGCCGGACTTGCCCTCGCGGCCTGCCTGGAGCCCGGCCGCTTCGAGGTGACGGTCTACGAGAAACGGCCGGAGCTGCCGACGGTGGGCACTGTGCTGGCCATGTGGCCCAATGCCCAGCGGGCGTTGGCACGGATCGGAATCCTTGGCCAGGCCAGGGCCGTCAGCCCCATCCTTGGCAGTGGATCCGTCCGCAATGCCGCAGGGGAAGCGTGGCTTACCGTCAACGGCGGGGAGCTGATCGGAATGTCCCGGGTGGACCTGCTGCGGCTCCTCGATTCGGCCGTGCCCGCAACCGTCCGGCGGGTGACCAGCGAGGTGCAGGAGCTGCCGGCCGGCGAAGGGCTGGTGGTGGGCGCCGATGGGGTTCACAGCGTGGTCCGTCGGCGGGCGTGGGGCCCCGCTGCAGATGCCCGGGTGACGTCCTGCCTGGCACTGCGGGGCACCATTCCGGCGCCCGTGGATCCTGATGCGGTGGGGGAGTACTGGGGGCGGGGTGACCTTTTCGGGATTGCGGCCTCCCCGGGAGGAACCAACTGGTACGCCAGCTGGCGTTCAGCCCTGGGTCCCACCGGCATAGACGTTGAACAGGCCCTGAAGCAGGCGCGGGAGCGTTTCGCGGGCCATGCGCCGGCCATCCGGCAGGTCCTTGCCGCCGCGGTTCCGGAGCTGTCGCTCGCGCAGCGGATTTGGACGACGCCGCCGCTGCGGTCCTACGTCCGTGGCGCCGCAGTGTTGGTGGGCGATGCAGCCCACGCCATGACACCGAACCTGGGCCGCGGGGCCTGTGAATCCCTTGTTGATGCCGTGACCCTGGCGGACCTGTTGAACAGTCTTCCGCAGGAGCGGGCGCTGGCCGCCTACAACCGGCAGCGCCGGCTGCGGACACGGGCACTGAGCCGGGCTTCGGCGGCCATGATGCGGGTGGCGATGGCCGAACGGGCTCAGCCGCTGCGCGACCGGCTGCTTGACCTGGCCCGGCGGCGGGACGAAAGGGCCGCCGCCGGCAAGAGCGCCGGAAACTAGTCAGCGGACGGCAGCTGCCGGGCGCGTTGCGTCGTCCTCACCTGGGGCCACGGCGCCGGGAAGTCCCGGGTCCGGTGCCTGCGAACCGGGAGGAGCTGCAGGCAGTTGCTTCCTGTTCCTCCGCCGCCCGGACCTGCCGTACACGAGATACATCGTCACTCCGGTGATGACCATGAGGAGCACCGTGTAGACGAAGGTGTTCGCGATGCCCTCAGTGCCTTCGGCACCGTCGGTGTTCGCCTTGATCACCAGGCCCAGCGGCTGCACCAGCGGATGGGCCAGGAAAATGGCGGTGTCGTAATCGTCCAGCAGGCTGTTGAAGTTCAGGGCCGTGATGGCTGCCGCCGCCGGAAGCACCAGGGGCAGGAGGATGCGGCGGAAGACATACAGCGTCTTGGCGCCCATAATGGCCGCAGCCTCCTCCAGGGAAGAGTTCACGGCGGCAAAGGACGCCTTGAGCATCCGCAGGGTGAATGGGATCTTCACCGTGACGAAGGCGATGAGCAGGATCACCGTTGTTCCGGTGAGGACGGCACCGCCCACCAGCGGATTGGGGTGGTCGTAGCTGACAATTAGGCCCAGGGCCAGCAGCGCTGACGGCAGGATCCACGGGATGTGCAGCAGGTACTCAAACGTTGAGGCCACCCAGTTCTTGTACTTCTGCAGCAGCCGCGCCACAAAGAGCAGGCCGCCCACGGCGATGACCGCCGCCAGGGCGCTGTACACCACACTGACGATGAACGGCCGCAGCCCGGACTGCTGGGTGAGGACACGGACATAGTTGTCCAGTGTCAGGTTGGAAAACGAGAGCTGTCCGGTCTGGATGGCGGCGCCGTCGGCAAATGAGTAAAGCACGATCAACACCACGGGAAGCGTGTAGACGGCAAAGAGGAGATAGGCCACGGCGTGCACGGCCACGTTGGCCACGGGGTTGGCAATGTCCTGCTTCTGCAGCTCGGAGGACACCTTTGACACCGAAAAGTAGGTGCCGCCCTTCTCCAGCCGGGACATCACGGCGAGCATCGCCATGGTGGCCAGGCCAAGGATCACGGCCAGCAGCGCCGCCAGGTCACGTGAAGTGGGGCTATTGGTGAACGTCAGGATCATCGGTGTGATGGTCTGGAAATCGCGGCCGCCCAGCACCTGCGGGGCGCTGAGGGCGCCCAGGCCGGTGAGGAAGGACAGGATGGTGACGGCGAACAGCGTGGGCTTGAGCATGGGCAGGACGATGCGCCGCAGGATGGTCCACGTGGAGGCGCCAAGGTTCCGCGCGGCCTCGATGGTCTGGTAGTCGAGGCCTTTGAGGGCGTTGGCAACGAACAGCATGTGGTTGGTGGTGGTGGCAAAGGTCATGACCGCCAGCACGGCAAAGAACCCGGAAAACCAGCCGGGGTCCATTCCGGGGAAAACCCGGACCAGCAGCGTCGTGACGATGCCCTTGTCCCCGTAGATGAATTTGTACCCCGCTGCCAGCACGATGCCCCCATAGATGAACGTGGAGGCATAGCCCAGGAACAGGATCCTGGAGCCGCGGATCCTGAAGTAATGCGTCACCAGGACGATGAAGACGCCCACCAGGTTCACGGTGACGGGCAGCGCCACGGCCAGCAGGAAGCTGTTGCCCAGTGCCTTCATGGCCCGCTGGGAGGAGAACAGTTTCTCCGCGGCGCGGCCCGAAAAGCTGCCGTCCGGGAAGAACGTGGCCATCAGGATGTTGACGTTGGGCCACACAAGGAACGCAGCGATGAACCAGGTGAGAATGGCCCCCACCACCAGGACGAACGGGGAGCGGGCCATGCTGCGCACCGGGTTGCTGACGCTCATGGCAGGGCGACCGCCCGGTCCTGTGCCAGTGCGGCACCGGATCCCGGATGGTACTGGAGGATGTGCCTGGGCTGGACGTAGACCGTTGTGGCCGTGCCGGCCTCAGGGTGCGCGGCGCCGTCTTCGCGGACCAGGAGGCGGATGTCGGCGCCATGGCTGCGGACCACATATCGGCTGTGCAGGCCGTGGTAGGTCCGGGACACCGCGGTGCCGGGAAGCCCGACGGCGGTCCCTCCGTCCGCGGGCCGGTCCAGGGAGGCCTTTTCCACGCGCAGGTAGGACCTGGCATCCGTGCTGAGGCCGGCCCCGGAGAGTCGGTTGACCTCCGCCACGAAGTCCGGCGTCAGGGCTGAGCTGTCACCAATGAAATTGCAGACGAACTCCGTGGCGGCCTGGTCGTAGATGTCCTGGGGCGTCCCGACCTGTTCCACCACCCCCTTGTTGAAGACCGCCACCCGGTCGCTCATGGCCAGGGCCTCATCCTGGTCGTGGGTAACGTAGACGGTGGTGATGCCGAACTCGCTCTGCAGGTCCTTGAGCTGCTGGCGCAGCTGGTGGCGGAGCTTGGCATCGAGGTTGGACAGCGGCTCGTCCAGCAGCAGGATCTTGGGCCGCAGCACCAGGGCGCGGGCAACGGCCACGCGCTGCTGCTGGCCGCCGGACAGCTCGGCCACGTTCTTCGCCAGCTGCTCGTCGCTGAGTTCCACGCGCCGTGCAATGTCCCGCACCAGGCGGTCACTGTCGGCAGGCTTTTCCTTCCGGACCTTGAGCCCGAAGGCGATGTTCTCCCATACGCTCATGCTTGGGAACAGGGCGTAGTTCTGGAACACCATGCCCACCTGCCGCTTGTCGCTGGGAAGGCGGGTCACATCCTTCCCGTCCACCCGGACCGTACCCCTGGCCGGCTGGATGAAGCCGGCCAGGGTGCGCAGCGCCGTCGTCTTTCCACAGCCGGAGGGCCCCAGGAGGGTGAAGAACTCGCCCGGCAGGACATGCATGTCCAGGTGCGGAATGGCGGTGAAATCGCCAAAGGTAACTTCGATGTTTTCCAAGCGGATCATGGCAAACCTGTCTGATGGAACGCGGAAACGGCGGCTGGCGGGACGGGTTACGTCATGTATTCGAGTTCGATCTTCTCCACCCACGCGCCCATGTTCTTCTGCACGAAGTTCCAGTCGATGTCCTGCTGCTTCAGGCCGGCAAAGAAGTCCACCACCTCGGGGTTGGCCTTCGCCTGGGCGCTCTTGTTGACGGGCATGGAGTTGAACTTCTGCGCGAACTCGCCCTGCACATCCGCGCTGCCGAACCAGTCAATGAACTTCTGCGCCTGCTCCTTCTTCTTGGTGCCCTTCACCAGGGCTATCTGCTCCACGGCAAGCGGGACCCCCACGGAGGGAATGACCGTGTCCACGTTCACTTTGAAGGACTTTTCGCGGTCCGCAATGATGGAGGACGGCATCTGGCCCATGTCCACGTCGCCGGCGGCGATCCGGGCGAACAGGTCGGTCTTGGCTACTGCGGGGCTGCCATTCTTGAAGTACTGCTCAACCTGCTTCCAGCCGTCGTCGGATATCCCCAGATCCCCGGAGTCGTCCCGGTACCGGGAGAGGATGCCGGCGAAAACCAGCTGCGCCGTTGCGGTGCCCAGGCCGGTGACCCGCTCGTAGCGGCTCTTGAACTCGTCCTTGGTCCACAGGTCCGTCCAGTCCTTCGGTGCGGCATCCTTGCTGATCTTGTCCGAGTTGTAGCCCAGGAGGATGGCCTGCTTCACCAGGGGCCAGTACGTCTCCCCGTCGCCCAGGCCCTTGTCCACCTCGCCCGCCCACGCGGGCTGGTACGCCTCCAGCGCGCCCTCGTTCTTGACCTGGGAGAAGTACATGTTGTTCAGGCCGAACGCGACGTCCGCGATGGGATTGTTCTTCTCGGCAATGAGCTTGTTGGTGGCATCGGCGCCGCCGGCCCCTACGATCTCGATCTTGAATCCGGCCTCGGCCGCCTTGGCGGCCAGCCAGTCGCCCCGGCCCTCGCCGTTGGAGTTGGTGTAGATCACCAGGGTGTCCCCGGAGGCTCCCGCGGGAGCCCCGGAGGCTTCACCGGTTGAAGCCGGCTGGGTAGCGCCCCCGCCGCAGCCGGCGAGGAGGGTGGCAGCAACGGCGGCGGCAACCAAAGTCTGGAATTTACGCACGATCAGGACTCATTTCTGGACTGGAATCAGAGCATGTCCGCACAGCCTATAGCCGGGCATGACGAAAACCGGGCTGTTATAGCTATCGATTCGATAAACAGCCCGGCTTCCCACTTTGGACCTGTCGGGAAAACGGTTGGGGACCTCGGCGTAAACCGGAAGGAAACGTTGGTCGCGGACCGACGTCAGTCCTTGATGGCGGTCCCGCTGAGGTGGTGGGTGGGAATCCGGTCGCGGTCGTAGGTGATTTCCGTATAGCCGTGGGGCTCGGGCGTGCCGTCCTGGTTCAGGTTCACGAAGACGATCTCCTCGATGGTGAGGATGCTCTGCCTGGTGATCATGTTGCGGACCTCAGCCCGCATGGTCAGCGAGGTCCGGCCGAACCGGGTGGCCGTCAGGCCCATCTCGATCAAGTCGCCCTGGACCGCTGAGCTGACAAAGTTGATCTCCGAAATGTACTTGGTGACGGCACGGCCGTTTCCCAGCTGGAGGATGGCGTAAATTGCCGCTTCCTCGTCGATCCACTTCAGCAGGCTGCCGCCGAAGAGTGTCCCGTTGGCGTTGAGGTCCTCGGGCCTGACCCATTTGCGGGTCCGGAAGGTGATGTCTGCTGTTTCCATACGGCGAGATTAGCTGACGGCACTCCGGGGTCCGGAGTATGACGGTCCGCCGGCGCTAAGCCATGGCGGTCTGGGCGGCGCTGTGCGCGTTAATGCTTTTGGCGTAGCAGTGCGAGTGCTCCACTCCCGCGTAGGGCCCGAAGTTCGGGATGGCCTCAAACCCTGAGTTCTCGTAGAAGTTTCGGCCGTCCGGCTGGGCTGATCCGGCTTCTGCCTTGATGCGGGTGATGCCCTGGCGGAATGCCTCTGCTTCCAGGGCCGCAAGAATGGAGCTGGCCACCCCTGAGCCGCGGGTGTACGGCAGCACGTAGAGGCGCTTGATTTCGGCGGTCGATGAGTCGAGGAGCCGCAGGCCCCCGCAGCCCACGGGCTGCCCCGACCCCTTGTCGTATGCCACGAGGAACACGGCACAGTCGGCGGCCGACGGCGGCGGACCGGGTTCGTGGTCAGGCCTGCCAAAGCGGGCGTCGAGTTCGGCCTGCTGGGCACGGCGGAGGTCCTCGCCAACCGGGTTCGACCAGGAGACCTGCCGGATGTTCAGCCTGGGATTGGTCTGCATATCTGCCTCGATTCGCCGGAGGGGTATGCCTTACAAGGCTAAGAGTGGCCGGTTACGTGGGTGTTTCCCCGCGGTTAGCACCCGGATAACGCTGGGGCGCGGCTCCCATCAGGTTACTTGGCGGCCTAGTTATCAGGTGGTCTAAAATAAACGCATGGTTTCTATGGGCAACGAGGGATCCGGCTACTGGTACGGACCCGACGGGCAGCTGGACTACAGTGCAGCGGTGCTGAAGTCACTCAGGGACTACCGGGCGGCTGAGACGGAGATCCGCCGCAGCACCAGGGATTCCATGGGTATGGGTGAAACGGACATTCTTGCCCTGCGCTATCTGCTGCGGGTCCAGGCGTCCGGCAAGCAGGTTGTGCCCAAGGACCTCAGCCAATTCCTCAACATTACTAGCGCTTCCACCACCTCACTGATTGACCGTTTGGTGGCCAGCGGGCACGTTCGTCGCGAACCGCACCCCACCGATCGGCGTTCGATCGTGATTGTTCCCACTGGTGAATCGGACAAAGAGGTCCGCGAGACCTTGGGTGCCATGCATCGCAGAATGATGGCAGTGGCGGAGGGCCTCTCTGCCGACGAAGCCAGGGTGGTCGTGGAGTTCCTGCAGCGAATGGCCGAGGCGCTGCAGGTTTCCGACAAGGAAGACCACCAAATTCACTAGGCTGACTAGCTAGCTCAACTAGTTATATGTATGCTTACGATTGTCCCGAAGTTGCTTCCCAACGGAGTCGTGAGTGTGTTGGTTACTTTTACCGAAGTTTCACCGCCGGATCCCGGCACGGCTGGCGAAGTCCCAACGAGCAGCCTGCAATCCACCCTGGACGGCACCACAGCGCCGCAGGGAAATCATGCGGTCCATTGCGGCGCCGCCATGCAGCTCGTTACACCGGCTGTTGGAGGCGGAAGCGCCAGCTACACCTTTGCGCCGAGTGACGCCTGCGGCATCGAACTTCCTCCCGTTTGGCGCTGCGCCTGCGGATTCCAGCTCGACGCCTGGACGCCATGGGAGGTCCGTTCCGGACATCTTCCGGCCGTCCTCGCCGCATGAGCACCGGAACGGCGGCGCGCGCCCTGCCGGTTCAGGAACCGGACGCCGGCGGGGACGCCTTGGTGGCCGGACAATACCAGTTGCGGGAACGCCTGGGCAGGGGATCTGCTGCTGAGGTCTTTCGTGCGGTGGACCTGGCAGGTGGCCCTGACGTTGCGGTAAAGATCGCCGCAGCGGACGGACGGAAGCAGCATCAGCGGATCAATACCGAGGCAGCCGTTTTGTCGGGACTGAACCATCCCTCCATCGTGAGGCTCGTGTCCCAGGGCGCCATGCCTCATCGCGGGCCCTACTCCGGGCGCCCCTTCCTCGTGGAGGAACTGGCCCTCGGCGCTAGCCTGGCGGAGACCATCCGGTTGCAGAGTCCGCGGCCCGTTGACGTTGCCTTCTGGGCGCGGAGCCTTTTCGATGCCCTGGCGCACCTCCACGCCAACGGTCTTGTCCACCGCGACATCAAACCGGCCAACCTGATGTTGAGTGGTCTCCGGAGAAGTCCGGTCAGGATCATAGATTTTGGGATCGCGGCCGCGGCGGGATCTGCCCCCGAACCCGGCATCTCATCCGGAACAGTCCATTACATGAGTCCGGAGCAAGCCTCTGGCGGGGTGGCGCACCCATGCTGGGATGTGTACTCCATGGGCCTGGTCCTGCTGGAGCTCCTCACGGGCACCAAAGCGTTTCCCGGCACCGCCATCGAATCCCTCGTGGCCCGGACCCTGAGGTCCCCGGACATCCCCGCCCACCTTGGCGCCTGGGTTCCCCTGCTGCGGTCCGTTACAGCCATGGATCCCCGGGAACGGCCCACTGCTGAACAAGCCGCGGCGATGGCGGCGCTGCTTATCCCTGCCGCGCCTGCACCCAGCCTGGTCGCACCGGCGAGCCGGAACCCAGATGCACCGTGCCAGTCCCTGCGGGTATTCCCGCCGCGGCGCCACCGTCAGAAAATCTAAGGCGACGCCACGTCCCGCCCCATGGGGTCCTGGGCAGTGGGGTCAGCCAAGGCGAGGCCGCCTACGGGGCTTCCATCCCAGTGGAGCAGGTTCCAGCCCGTGTCCGGGTTGCCCTCCACCGCCACAATCCCCGTGTTGGCCAGGGCATGGCGGGCAGCAAATTCGTGGTCTGCCCCTTCGGCCCGGAGTCCGGTCCAGGTGCGGATGGCGGCGCCATGACTGACTACCGCCACCGTCCCATGCTGGTGCCGGGCAGACCGCTGGGCAACACGGGCTATCGCGGCGTCAAACCGCTCAAAGAAGGCATGGCCGTCAGGGCCCGCAGGCATGCGGCGGTCCAGGTCGCCGGCAGCCCAGGAGATCACGGTACCCATGTAGCGCTTATGGGATTCGTGGTCTGTGAGCTTCTCCAGTGATCCGGCCTCGATTTCATGCAGCCCCTCAAGCACCTCAACGTCAAGGGTGTGCAGCCGTGCCAACGGTGCGGCCGTTATCTGCGTCCTGATCAACGTTGACGCGTACAACGCTCCGATGTGTTCGTTGGCAAGCGCCCGCGCCATGGCTTCTGCCTGCCGTTCGCCCAGTTCGGTCAACCCGGGGCCGGGATGGTCAGTGTCCAGTTGGCCCAGCACGTTGCCGGGGGTTTCGCCGTGGCGGATCAGGAGCAGCTTCATGTTCCCAGTTTCCCACCCCTCGCTGGTTGCGGGCGCAAAGCGGAACTGTGCGTGACGCTGCCGCTCCAAAACGAAGGCGCCGGGCCCC
>NZ_JBQEQF010000006.1:155185-168970 GCF_052046035.1 Paenarthrobacter sp. 22069
CCGGCGCAGTGCCTACTTCAGGTGGTCCACCAGCTGGTCCGCGATGCCGGTGTACCGGCCGGGGGTGAGGGCCAGGAGGCGTGCCTCGGCCTCCGGGGAAAGGCCCAGGCCCTGCACGAACTCCTGCATGCGGGCGGCATCCACGCGCTGGCCGCGGGTGAGGTCCTTGAGGCGCTCGTAGGGGTTCTCCATGCCTTCCACACCCGCGATCGCCTCTGCGCGCATGACCATCTGGATGGCCTCGCCCAGCACCTCCCAGTTGGTGTCCAGGTCCGCAGCCAGGACGTCCCCGGCAACATCCAGGCGTTCCAGGCCCTTGGCCACATTCGAGATGGCCAGGAGGGAGTGCCCGAATGCCACGCCGATGTTGCGCTGGCTGGAGGAGTCGGTGAGGTCGCGCTGCCAGCGGGAGGTGACCAGGGTGGCGGCCAGGGTGTCCAGCAGGCCGTTGGAGACCTCCAGGTTGGCCTCGGCGTTCTCGAAGCGGATGGGGTTGACCTTGTGCGGCATGGTGGATGACCCCGTTGCGCCGGCCACGGGGATCTGCGCGAAGTAGCCGATGGAAATGTAGCTCCAGATGTCGGTGCACACGTTGTGCAGGATGCGGTTGAAGCGCGCGACGTCGGCGTACAGCTCAGCCTGCCAGTCATGGCTTTCGATCTGGGTGGTAAGCGGGTTCCAGGTCAGGCCCAGGCCTTCGACGAAGGAACGGGACACCTGCTGCCAGTCGGCACCGGGGACGGAGGCAACGTGGGCGGCGTAGGTGCCGGTGGCACCGTTGATCTTGCCCAGGTATTCGGTCTTCGCGATCCGGTCCAGCTGGCGGGTCAGGCGGTGCGCGATGACGGCCAGTTCCTTGCCCAGCGTGGTGGGGGTGGCCGGCTGGCCATGGGTGCGCGACAGCATCGGAACGGCACGGTTGTCCTCGGCCATCTTGCTGATCTGCGCCACCAGCGCGCGGGCCGCCGGCAGCCATACGTCCTCGACGGCACCCTTGACGCCCAGTGCGTAGGAAAGATTGTTGATGTCCTCGGACGTGCAGCCGAAATGGACCATGGCGGTCAGGTTCTCGATGCCGATCGCGGGCAGGCGGCGGCCGATGTAGTACTCTACGGCCTTCACGTCGTGGACAGTGACGGCTTCGATCTCGGCGAGTTCGGCCACGGAAGCAGCATCGAATTCGGTGACGATGGCGCGCAGTTTCGCCTGCTGTTCCGGACTCAAGGGACCTGCGCCGGGAAGCACGTTGTTGCTGGTCAGGTGGATAAGCCATTCAACTTCCACGGCCACGCGGTCCCGGTTCAGGGCTGCCTCGGACAGATAGTCAACGAGGGGCGCGACGGCGGACTGGTAGCGGCCGTCCAGGGGTCCGAGCGCGATTTTTTCCGGTGACGCGGCGAGGGCCAGGCGTCCTGAGGGCGTACGGGTATCAGCTGTGGCGGCAGTTTCAGGCATGTGCTGATTCTTTCATGAAGTCCGGCACGGCCTTAAGCCGCCCTCTTCCGTTACTTGTCCACATAGCCGGCGGCGGCCCTTAGCTGGGGAGCGTTTCCTCCTTAGCGTTGGGGACAGCAGGAGTTGGCGAATCACCTGGCCGGGGAGGCCACGACAGGAAGCTGGCATGGGATACGAGGCAGGCGAGGGCATATGGGGCGGCGGGCTGCATGTCAGCCTTGAAGTACAGGAGCTGGGCAGTAAGGTGGCGCAGTGCGCCGACAGGGCGGAAGAGGTGCTTGCGGGCTTCCATGACATCCAGTTGGCCAGTTGGGAGTCCCCTGCCGGGGAGGCCTACCGCAACAGCGTGGGCCTGCAGGCGGTGGCGGTTCGAATAGCCCTGGACAGGATCCGGGAGGCCACTGCGGCGGTGGCGGCCCATGCGCGGGCCGCGCTGACGTCCGAGTGCTCGCCGGACGGCCGGCTCTGATGGCGGACGCTACACCGGCCGGGTCAGGGGGACCCATCCGCGTCTCACCCCCGGCCCCCGACGGCATCCTGACCATTTCCGGCGGCGTGGGCGGCATCACCGTCCAGCTGGAGGAACTGGACGTGGGAGCCGGAAAGGTCGACGCCCTCGCCGACCGGCTCGCCGCCATCGAAAAGGAACTTTTCGGCGCCTGGCAGGGACTTGGCTCCTACCAGAACCACCCGCGCAGCACGGGGACGGCCGCGCTCATTGCCGTGGGCGAGGCAAGGGACGCCTGCCAACGGGTCCGGCTGGAGCTGCAGCGCATCAGCGGTCAGGTGCGGGGTTGCCGGCGGGACTACGAGGCAGCCGAGCAGCTGAAGCGGATCCTGGGCCTACCGGACCCCCGTTCGGAACTGCAGAAGCATGGGGACTTCTGGCGAACCGGTTTCCTCAACGGCGACGCCACTGAAAGGCTGGTGGCCCATGGCGTCACCATCCTCCCGGTGGCCAGGCCCGCGGTCGAAGAGGTGTTCTCTTCACTGCGCACTGGACCGGTCAAAGCCAAACAAGAGGAAAGTATCGCCATCAATCTCGATGCTACGCCAGCCGGACTGCTGGAACGGGTCAGGCTGCTGGAGGAGCGCGGCAGCGGATTCATCGAAGTCATCGAGGTGGCTGACAAGGGCGGGCAAGCTTATGTGGTGGTGGTTCCCGGCACCCAGGTGAAGGAAGCGGACGCCGGAACGAATCCCTTTGACCTCGGCGGAATCCTCGACGGCATGGGCAACAATTCCGCCCAGGTGAACGCCGCTGTCCTTCAGGCGCTGCAGGCTGCCGGTGCGGAACCGGGCGCGGATGTGGTGGCCGTCGGTTACAGCCAAGGCGGCATTCATGCGATGAACCTGGCGGCCGACAAGGAGTTCTCCCGGAACTACGACATGAAATATGTCCTGACCGCCGGGTCACCCATTTCCCGCATCATCCCCCCGGACGATGTGAGCACCCTTCACCTGGAACACCGCACCGATTGGGTGCCCGGCAGCGACGGCTCTGCCAATCCGGACACGAGGAACCAGGTCACCGTTACTGTGACCAACGACCTCTATGTCCGTGGCGGTGAGGATGCCGGCCTGGGACCGGGGCACCGGCTCAGCGGATATGAGGAGGCCGGCCGCCTGGTAGCGGCGAGCAAGGACCCTTCGCTGGTCCACTCCACCGCTGCACTCGGCGCGGTCCTGGGGGCTGGGGGAGCCGCCACGGCCACCCGTTTTTCCTTGACGAAGGCGCCCCCGCCTCCTCCCCCTATGGACGGCAGGGACCCCTTTTCGGGTCGCCGCCAACTGAGTGCCCGGTAGGAGTGGCGCGGATACTGCAGGGGTCAGGAGATCTGGGCTGCGTGCAACTCGGCGTACGCCCGGACACGCATCGTGCCCGGGGCTTCAACCGGCTCCGGCGCCGGCTGGGGAGCAGGTTCGGGCGCAGCTGCGGGGCACTTGTAGTTGTAGTCGAGGTCGCCTTCAGTGAATTGCGTCGTCGTGACCACCCCGCCGGCCGTTAGAGGAGCAGCCCCGCAGTATTCCCGGGCAGACGCGGTGGATTCGGCGCCTGCCAGCCAGTTCCCCAGCCGGTACAGGTTGCTGCCGGGGCCCACTTCGCCCACAATTTCGCCGAACTGGTACGACGTGGAGTAAATGCCGACCTCGACGCCGATGCCCTGCAGGTATGCGGCCATGCCCTCCAGCTCCGCCGCATTGGTTGCCTTGTTCCACAACCAGCTGTTCCCGGTCTCCACATCCAGCCACCACGTGCGCCGTGCCGAGTCGCCTGCATCCTTCAGGATCGCCACATCATTGGCCGCCATGGCGTACCCGTGGACATACGCGCACGCCGGCGATCCGCTGCCGTCGCAGCTGCCATACGGGTTACTGACATTTCCGCCCCGATAGGTGTTGTCCCCCGGCCACCACGACGAATCCACGGGCCCTGTCGCGGCCGTGTTCACATACACTGCGGCGGGTTTGCCCGCGGCAGACTCCGCGCTGAGGTCCGCCCAGGCAAGCTGCGGTGCCAGGCATGGATTGACGGTTTCCGGCCGGCCGCCGTTCACGCCCACAATGGCGAACGCAGGGGGAGCGGGAAGATCTGCGCCACACTGGGGCCAGGAGATGTCGTTGCCAAGTGCAGCGCTGTCCCGGGAAGGTCCTGATTCGGCTTCTGCATGCGCCGGCCCGGCAGGCAACGCGGACAGCAGGCAGGCAGCAACCAGGATTCTGAGGAATTTCATTCGTAGGCCACCGCCTCTTCGGAACTGACAACGTGGGGCCTTTAGGGGCCTGGTTGGCAGCCTAGAAGGGCCTGCCCGCGGAGGTCATGGGTAGCCGGTACTGGACTTTGGAGAGTTCAAGGAGAGTGTGGCACCCGTTGGTACCTGCTTGGAAGCCGCGGCCTACTTATGCCTTCTGCTCCGATGAACAGACCCCCGGCTTGCGGTCAGCGCCGGCCACCTGGCAGCAAACCGGCCACCAGCGAGACGAGGGAGATGATGATCGCGGCCAGGACGGCGGTCCAGAAGAAAGAATCGATTGTGAGGTGCACCGGCGTGTAGCTGCTGATCCAGGCCGTCAGGTACAACATCGCAGCATTGATGACGATGGCGAACAGGCCCAGCGTCAGGATGGTGATGGGGAGTGCCAGGAGCCGCACCAGGGGCCGCACGAATGCGTTCACTACGCCGAAGATCAGCCCGATGAAGAGGTAGGCCACGACAATCCCGATGGTTCCGGTGTCCTGCGGGATGCCGGTCCTGGCCACGGCATCGGATGCCGCGGTGCTGGAGATGTCCATGCCCGGCAGGATCCAGCTGGCCACCCAAAGAGCTGCCGCGTTGACGATGACCCGAAGGATGAATGAACCCATGCCACCATGCTTCCATACAGGCCTGGCAGGAGGCTGATTGGCGGCCCCGAACTTCAGCCGGTGGCTCCCCGGATTCCCGCTGGGGCTTGGCCGTAGGCTAGGAGTCATGACTTCTTCTGAGACCAGGGCCGGCGGACCAGCGCCGCGCCCGGTGCTGGACCTGCTGCCCCGCTATGCCGCAGGGAAGCCGCCGGCCGCCGTCCACGGGCTGGCCAGCTACAAGCTGTCCTCCAACGAGAATCCGCTGCCGCCGATTCCTGCCGTGCTGGCCGCGATCGCCGATCAAACGGACTTCAACCGCTACCCCGATCCGCTGAGCAGCAAACTCCGCGCGGCGCTCGCGGAATTCCTGGGCGTGCCGGCGGAGGACATCGTGACCGGAGCAGGGAGCCTAGGCGCCCTTAACCAGATCCTCGCGGCTTTCGCAGGCCGGAGCGATGATGGCAAGGCTGATGAAGTCATCTACGCATGGCGCTCATTCGAGGCGTATCCCATCAGTGTGGGGCTGTCGGGAGCCGAGAGTGTCCGCATTCCCGTGACTGCGGACGGGCGGCATGACCTTCACGCCATGGCCGCCGCGGTCAGCGCCCGCACTAAAGTCATTCTTCTCTGCACTCCCAACAACCCCACCGGGCCCGCGCTCACGGCAGCGGAAACGGAAGACTTCATCCGATCCGTCCCCGCCGACGTCGTGGTGGTCATCGATGAGGCCTACCAGGAGTTCGTCAGGGCGGCGGACGCCGTGGACGGGATCGACCTCTACCGGAAGTACCCCAATGTGGTGGTGCTCAGGACCTTTTCCAAGGCACACGGCCTGGCCGGACTCCGCGTCGGGTACAGCGTCTCCCACCCTGAACTGACCCAGTACCTCCGCGTGGCCGCAACACCGTTCGCGGTGTCCCAAATCGCCGAAAGGGCAGCAATTGTTTCCCTCGAGAATTACGGCCAGGTTGTGGAGAGGGTACAAAAACTCGTGGACGAGCGGGACCGGGTAACCGAAGGGCTCCGCCGGTTGGGATGGGACATTCCGGACGCCCAAGGCAACTTCGTCTGGCTCGCCCTGGGTGGTGAAAGTGCCGCCTTTGCGGAGCAGGCAGGGGCGCGCGCCCTCTCGGTGCGGGCATTCCAGGGAGAGGGGGTCAGGGTGAGCATCGGGGAGTCCGAGGCCAACACCCGTTTCCTCGAGTTGTGTGCCGACTATACAAAGGCCCCTGCAACTTCCTAGCACTTAACAAGTAGCCCTCCCGCTACGTACCGAAGATAAAGTTAGGATCAACAAGCCAATGTATATGCCGCGCCAGGAATGTATTCCTTGTGGGGCATATATCCCAGCGACATTGCATTGCATCCGGATGCGGCAAGCAAGGAGACGGTATGGGCACTCATCTGCCTTCCACCGAGTTCGAAGGAACAGCGGTAGACGACCAGCGGGAAGCCGATGCTGAAGCTGTCATGGGCGAGCCCGCGGCCCAGATGGTGCAGCTGCTTGGCCCGGACGGAAAACTCAGCGCCGATCCGGTCTTCAGCAGCTACGCGGACAGGCTCAGCCCCGAGGACCTGCGCGGGCTCTACGCGGACATGGCGGCAATCCGCCGGTTCGACGTCGAAGCCACTGCCCTCCAGCGCCAGGGCCAGCTGGCGCTGTGGGTACCGCTCACCGGCCAGGAAGCCGCCCAGATCGGGTCGGGAAGGGCCAGCCAGCCCCAGGACTACATCTTCCCGACTTACCGGGAGCACGGCGTTGCCCTGACCCGCAACGTTGACCTGGCCGAACTCCTGCGGCAGTTCCGCGGAGTTTCCAACGGCGGCTGGAATCCCAAGGACACCAACTTCCACCTGTACACCCTGGTACTGGCCGCGCAGACCCTGCACGCCGTGGGATACGCGATGGGGATCCAGCGTGACCAGAAACTCGCCGCCGCGTCTGACGCAGCAGGCAAGGAGCCGGACGCGGCCGTCATCGCCTACTTCGGGGATGGCGCCAGCTCGGAAGGCGACGTCCATGAATCCATGGTGTTCGCCTCCTCCTACAAGGCCCCTGTGGTGTTCTTCTGCCAGAACAACCACTGGGCCATCTCCGTGCCCACCAACGTCCAGACCCGCGTTCCGCTGTCCAACCGGGCCAAGGGCTACGGGTTCCCCGGCATTCGGGTCGACGGAAACGACGTGATCGCCGTACACGCCGTCACCGAGTGGGCGCTGGAGCACGCGCGCCAGGGCAAGGGGCCGGTCCTCATCGAAGCCTTCACCTACCGGGTGGGGGCGCACACCACGGCAGACGATCCCACCAAGTACCGGCAGACGGCGGAGGAGGACGCCTGGCGCGCGAAGGACCCGCTGGCGCGGCTGGAGAAGTACCTGCGTGCTGAAGGCCTTGCAGACGAGGCCTACTTCGCCAAGGTCAAGGCCGACGGCGATGAGCTGGCCGCCTATGTCCGCCGAACCGCCCATGATCTTGAAAACCCGGATATCCGGCAGGCCTTCGCAAACGTCTACAGGGAGGCCCATCCGCTGGTCGCCGAGGAACTGGCGTGGTTCGAGGAATACAGCGCAGGATTCGCCGGCGAGGAAGAGTCCGCCGGTCAGGCAGCAAAGGCAGGCCACTGATGACCACCATGACCATTGCGAAGGCCATCAACGAAGGCCTTCGCGCCACCCTGGCCGCGCACCCCAAATCGCTGCTGATGGGCGAGGACATCGGGCCCCTGGGCGGCGTCTACCGGGTCACGGACGGGCTGATCGGCGAGTTCGGCCCGGACCGCGTGGTGGACACCCCACTGGCGGAATCCGGAATCATCGGCACCGCCATTGGCCTGGCCCTCCGGGGGTACAGCCCCGTCTGCGAGATCCAGTTCGATGGCTTCGTCTTCCCCGGCTTCAACCAGATCACCACCCAGCTCGCCAAAATCCATTCACGCAGCAACGGCAACCTCAGCGTGCCCGTGGTCATCCGGATTCCGTACGGGGGAGGCATTGGGTCCATTGAACACCACTCCGAATCCCCGGAGGCACTGTTCGCCCATACTGCGGGCCTGCGCATTATCACCCCGTCCAATCCCCATGACGCCTACTGGATGATCCAGCAGGCCGTGGAATGCCAGGACCCGGTGATCGTTTTCGAACCCAAGCGGCGCTACTGGCTCAAGGGCGACGTTGATGTCGAGGCGCCCGGGCCGTCGGAGGATCCGTTCAAGGCCCACGTGCTCCGGGAAGGCACCGATGCAACCATCGTGGCCTACGGCCCCCTGGTGCCTGTTGCCCTCGCTGCTGCCAACGCCGCCGAGGAGGACGGCCGGAGCGTCGAGGTCATCGACCTCCGGTCAATCTCCCCGATCGACTTCGACACCGTCACCGCCTCCGTCCAAAAGACCGGGCGGTTGATCGTCACGCACGAGGCCCCCACGTTCGGCGGAATCGGCGGCGAAATCGCAGCCAGGATCAGCGAGCGGGCGTTCCACTCCCTTGAGGCGCCCGTCATCCGCGTCGGCGGGTTCCACATGCCCTACCCCGTTGCCAAAGTGGAGGAAGACTACCTTCCGGACATTGACCGCATCCTGGAGGCGCTGGACCGCGCCCTCTCCTACTGAGGACACCATGACCCTGAACAAGTTCAACCTGCCCGACGTCGGCGAGGGCCTCACCGAGGCGGAAGTCGTCTCCTGGAAGGTCAAGCCCGGCGATACCGTCGCCGTCAATGACGTCATCTGCGAGATCGAAACCGCAAAGTCCATCGTGGAACTGCCCTCCCCCTTCGCCGGGACCGTCACCGAATTGCTGGTGCAGGAGGGGGTGACTGTCGACGTCGGCACTCCCATCATCAGCGTCAGCGACGAAGTTTCCGGCGACCCCACTCCTGCCGATGTCCGCGCCCCCGAAGCCCCGCACTCCCCAGTCGTCCAGGAGCAGCCGCTCTATGGCAAGCTTCCGGAGGATGAGCCTGCAGGCGGAACGGCCGACGGCGGCGCTCACGGTGGTGCCCCGGCCGGCGGTCCGCTGGTGGGTTCCGGTCCCAAGGCGGACGCCGTCAAGCGGCGGCCGCGGAAGACGGCGCCGGCCGCTGCGGTGACGGTGAACGCCCCCCAGGTTGAGCCTGTCCAGCCCCGGACGCCCGCTGCGGTGTCCGCTGACGAAACCACCGTCGTCGACAACCGGCCCACCCTGGGCGACACCATCACGGGCCTGGTCAACCGGGTCCTTGCCAAGCCGCCGGTCCGCAAGATCGCCCGCGACCTGGGCATCGACCTGGCGGACGTCGTGGCCACCGGTTCACGCGGAGAGGTGACGCGGGAGGACCTGGTCAGCTACCAGGCCCAGCGCGACGCCGAACTGGACAAGGCGGACGGCTTCTGGGGCAAGGCCGGAAAGCCGCAGGACCAGCGGGTGGAGCGGATCCCCGTCAAGGGCGTCCGCAAGGCCACTGCCAAGGCCATGGTTGAATCCGCGTTCGCCGCCCCGCACGTCAGCATCTTCGTGGACGTCGACGCCAGCCGCACCATGGAATTCGTCAAGCGGCTCAAAGCCTCCCGGGACTTTGAAGGCATCAAGGTCTCACCGCTGCTCATCCTGGCCAAGGCTGTGATCTGGGCCGCCGCGAGGAACCCCAGCGTGAATGCGTCATGGGTGGACAGCGAAGGCTCCGACACCGCGGAAATCCACGTCAAGCACTTCATGAACCTTGGCATCGCCGCTGCCACACCCCGCGGGCTGATGGTTCCCAACATCAAGAACGCCCAGGACCTTTCCCTGAAGGAACTGGCCCTTGCCCTGAACAACCTTGCCACCACTGCACGTGCCGGGAAGACCCAGCCGGCGGAGATGCAGGGCGGCACGCTCACCGTCACCAACATCGGGGCCCTCGGCATCGACACGGGTACCCCGATCATCAACCCGGGCGAGGTTGCCATCGTGGCCTTCGGCACCATCAAGCAGAAGCCCTGGGTCCTGGACGGCGAAGTAATTCCCCGCTGGATCACCACGCTGGGCGGATCCTTCGACCACCGGGTGGTGGACGGCGATCTGTCCGCGCGGTTCATGGCGGACGTCGCGGCCATCCTGGAGGAGCCCGCGCTCCTCCTGGACTAGGCGGCGTGGAACAGGACGTGGCGGTAAGCAGCGGAGCCATTCGGGCTAAGAACCACACGGCCAAGTGGTTGACGGAAGTATTCCAGCCGCCCGTGGTGGTAACCCTCCAGCTATTGATCAGCCCCTTGGCCGGAGACGGGTTTCCCGAAACCATTGGGTACGGCGCGCTGGCAGCCCTCTTCGTCTGCGTGCTCCCGCTGGCCGTGCTGCTGGTCCTGGTCAGGCTGGGGAAAGTCACGGACCATCATGTGAGCGACCGGAAGCAGCGCGCGCCGGTCCTGCTGATGGCACTGGGCTGCATTGCCGTGGGCCTGCTGGTGCTCGGCGCGGTGGACGCACCCAAGAGCGTGATCGCCATGGTCCTTGCGGTAGTGGGCGGGGTGGCCGTCCTGGCGGTTGTCAGCCCGTTCTGGAAGATGAGCGGCCATGCCGCCGCTGTCTCCTGCGCCGCCGTCGTCTCCGTGCTGATGCTCGGTGCCGCCTGGACCCCGCTGCTGCTCCTGGTCCCGGCGGTCAGCTGGTCACGGGTCGTGTTGCGGGCCCATTCCCTGGCGCAGGTCGTGGCGGGTTCGCTTTTCGGGGGCGTCGTGATGGCCGGGATCTGGTGGATCCTGCAGGGCTGGCTGGTCGGCTGATTGCTCCCGCGCCGGGTCCGTTGGACCTAGTACGCGTTGTAGGCAGAGAGGGCGTCGAGGATCGCTGGATCAGCCGTGGTTCCCAGGACCACCGCTGCTGCAGTCATGAGACCACCCATCAGGGCCGCCATTCCCACCCAGGCGCCCAGCAGCTTCCAGTCTTCGCGCAGGACGCTCCGCACCGTCTGCGGGAGCTGAAGGCCAGGAGTGATCAGGTTCGGCGCGCTGTCTAGGCTGCCGTCATCGAGGAGGGCCACAACCCTGTCGTTGCTGCGGTCCACCCGCATGGCGCTGATGTGGTTGCCGTGGCGGGCCAGGAGGATGTCGTGGCCGACGAGCTGGCGGCGCTGCAGAGTAATCAAGGGGAGCCCTTCGCTGGAGGTGGAATCGTCGTGTCCACGCCTTTGGGGCCTTTACAATTTTATCTTTGCGCCAGCAGCTTAAACGGTGATAGGGCGGTGAGAACGGACACCCCCCGCAGCGATATCCGCCACCACGGGGAGTGTCCGGGGTTACGCTCCGGCCGGTATCAGGGGCTTAGTCGGCGTCGTAGGTGTTGGCGATGTAGACGTCGCACGGAGCGTTGTGGGCCACGCTGTTGGCCACGCTTCCGAGGACGCGGCCAATCCCCTGCATGCGCCGGTTGCCCACTACGATGATGCGCGCATCCATGCGCAGGGCTTCCTTGATGAGGGCGTCGGCGGGCCGTCCGCGCGCTGCCGAGTAGGTGACCTTGATGTCCCGGCCCAGGGAATCAGCAACCGTGCGCGCCACCTGCTCTGCCGCGTCTGCGTCCGACACGATCCAGCGGTCGCTTCCGCTGCCGAAGACTTCGGTCCGGTCACTGTCGAAGGCCGACACGACATGCAGCGAAGCGTCCAGCGCTGCCGCCAGGTTCCGGGCCGACTCGGCCGCCTTCTTCGCCGTTTCGCTGCCGTCAACCCCTACAACGATGATTCCACCCATATGCATGCTCCTTTGCTCGGTTTTCGGCACTCGTGGGGCTTACGCTACAGGCCGGAGATGGCTTCCTGCAGTACTTCCGCCAATCGGCGCACGCCCTCGGCGATGGCGTCCGGAGGGACGGCGCTGAAGGCGAGCCTCAGCTTGTTGGAGGGCTCGTCCGACGGCGTGAAGGCGGCACCGGGGATAAACACGACGCCGGCTTCGATCGCCTTGTGCAGCAGCGGGTATGTGTCAACACCTTCCGGCAGGGTCACCCAGACGAAGAAGCCGCCCTGCGGGTTGGTCCAGGTGGTTCCGGCCGGCATATGTGCGTGCAGCGCTGCCAGCATGGCCCGGCAACGTTCCGCGTAGAGTCCGCGGTAGGTTTCGATCTGGCCTTTCCAGTCGTATTCGCGCAGGTACGCAGAGACGAGCATCTGGTTCAGGGCAGGGGGACAGAGCGTAACCGACTCGGCGGCGAGGTAATAGCGGCGCTGGAGGTGCTCCGGCACCAGGGCCCAGCCGATCCGGAGGCCGGGTGCGAAAATCTTTGAAAACGAGCCCAGATAGATGACGTCGTCCGGGTTCGAGGCACGCAGGGGGGCCAGCGGTTCCCCCTCGAAGCGGAGCAGGCCGTACGGGTTGTCCTCCAGGACCAGGATATTCGCGCGCCGGCATATATCGACCACCTGCTGCCTGCGTTCCCTGGCCAGCGTGATTCCGGACGGGTTGTTGAAGTTGGGGATGGTGTAGAGGAACTTGATGCTCTTGCCTGCGAGTTGGAGCGCCGCGATCCGGGCCTCCAGCAGTTCCGGCACCAGGCCGTACTGGTCCATCTCGACTGTCTCCACGTGGACCTGGTAGGCCTCGAAGGTGTTCAGCGCGCCGACGTAGGTGGGATCCTCTACCAGCACCACGTCGCCAGGGTTGCAGAAAAGCTTGGTGGCAATGTCTTGGGCGGACTGGGAACCGGCCGTGATCACCACGTTCTGCGGCTTGGCGTCAAGGATGCCTTCCGCGGCCATGACGTCGCAGATCTGGGTACGAAGTTCCTCCGTGCCCTGTCCTGCCCCGTACTGAAGCGCGGTCAGTCCGTCCTCAGCAATGATTTTGGCAGCGGTGGCAGCCAGGCGGGCCAGGGGGAGTGACTGGAGATACGGGCTTCCCCCGGCCAGGGAGACTAGGCCGGGGCGCATCGAGATGTCGAAAACGTCCCTGACCGCCGACTGGCGGATGTTCGCCGCGCGTTCCGAGAACAGTTCCTCGTGCCGGTGGGCGGAGGTGGCGGCGCGCTCAATCGCATCAATGGCTTCCGCGGGCAGCGTCCCCGCAGCAGCGTCAAGTGTTTCGTGGGTCACAAAGTCAGGATACAGCCAACTGTTGCCTCAAATGCAACAGCTGTTTATCAGTGATTACCGGGGGGATCCGTCCTGGCCTGCTTCAGGGAGTCGTCCAGCAACTCGCCGTTGATATAGACGGCCGCCCTGACGCCACCCGCGGCTCCAAGAGCCGTCTGAGTGAGTTGGGCTTCCACCCGGGGGAGGTCGCACGCCCCGCCTGGATTCAGGGTCCCCGCCAGGTAGACCGTGACGGTTGTGCCATCGAAGCTGCCGGAGAGGAACCGCAGCCGGGAAGTACCCAGCGCGTTGTACAGGTTCCCCGCTTTCTGCCCGGGCCTGAGGAGGGTGTTCATGGCCGTTTTGAGGGGGTCGTCCCCTGCCGCACTTCCTTGCGGGGAACCAACCAGGCTGTCGTTGCAGCCAAAGCGGACGCCGTGCCTGCCGCCGTCGTCCAGGAGTACGAAGTACGCCGTGACCGTGGTGGCGCCGACGGGCACCGTCGTACCGGCCGTGCCCGCCGGTTCCGGGCTGCTGGAGGATACCGTCGCATCAGGACCGCCGCCCGCGTCGGGGGATGCGGCTGCCGGCTGCTGGTTTTCCGCGCCTGGCAGCGTCCTCCCGGAGGGTGTGCCGGCATCAGCGCCGGCATTCGCGGTGGAAGCGGGCGCCGGCGGCTCGGCGGCGGATGTGCCGGTTTCCCCGGTTGCGCGGGTAATGGGCACCCGGCCCGGCGAAGGTGCCGCACTGCAGCCCGCAAGCAGCAATGCAACGCATCCCGCGGCTGCCGCAGTGCCGCGTTCACGCCTGATCCAGTTCCATATGTCTGCCATGCGGCACCGCATTCCGATCCGGTAGATCCAGTGGATCAACGGTACGGCGGTCCGCGCCGGGAAAGATGTCCGCCCGGTACCGGTTGGGACAAGACTTGGTCACGGACCCCTTTCTGGCGTTAAAGGGGCGG
>NZ_JBQEQF010000006.1:168975-212254 GCF_052046035.1 Paenarthrobacter sp. 22069
CGTGCCGGGCGCCGGGTTGCCGTAAGGCTAGGCGGCCGGTGCTGTTGCTGCCAGGGAGTCGAAGATGCCCTTGATCTGCTCCACGACCTCGGCGTCGTCCTTGGGGTGCACTTCAGCGAAACGCACCATTGAGCCGGGGACGGCAAGCTTGACGTCCTCGAGGACCCGGGCGCCGGCGATCCCGACTGCCTTGCGGGCCTCGTCCTGGGCCCAGACGCCACCGTACTGGCCGAAGGCGGTGCCGACGACGGCCGTGGGCTTGCCCGCCAGGGCACCTGCGCCGAACGGACGGGAAAGCCAGTCAATGGCATTCTTCAGGGCGGCGGGAACGGTGCCGTTGTGTTCAGGCGTGACCAGCAGGAGGGTGTCAGCCTCTTCGGCTGCCGCGCGGAGGGCTGCCGCAGCCGCCGGGACCTGGCCTTCGACGTCGATGTCTTCGTTGTAGAACGGGATGTTGCCCAGGCTCTCGTGGATCACCACGTCCACCTGCTCGGGGGCGTTGAGCTGGATGGCTTCGGCCAGCTTCTGGTTGGTGGATTCAGCGCGAAGGCTGCCGACGAGGGTAAGGACGGTGTTCTTGGTCATGGAAACTCCTGGCTAGGGGCGCGGCGGGGGCCGCGTTCGGTCAGACGTCAGGCTCATCAAGCCTTCACCAGACTAAACGGACCGCAGTCCGGTTCTATTCCCCGAGGCTACACTGTCGTTGTGAGTTCCATCCCAGTGCGGCCGGACATGACACCGGGGACGGCCGCCGAGCGCAGCGACGCCGCCCGGAACCGGGAACGCCTCCTGGTGGCTGCCCGCGAATTGATCGAACAGGGCGGGGCCGCTGCCCTGACCATGGACCGGCTGGCCGAGCAGGCCGGTGTGGGCAAGGGCACCGTCTTCCGCCGCTTCGGCAGCCGGGCCGGCCTTATGCTCAACCTCCTGAACGACTCGGAGGCAGTCTTCCAGGCCCGTTTCCTGTCCGGACCCCCGCCGCTGGGGCCCGGCGCCCCGCCGCTGGACCGGCTGATCGCCTTCGGTGCCGCGCGCATCGCCTACGTGGTGGAGTACGGTGACCTGGTCCTCGCAGCCGGACATTCCTCCCGGAGTAGGTTCGAAGTCCCCGCGGCGGCGCTGTGGACCCGGCACGTGGAGATGCTGCTGCGCGCGGCCGGTTCCGAGTCCCCGGAGCCATGGCTTCTGGCGGAATCCCTGACCGCCACCCTGGACCCCGAGCGACTGCTGCACCTCATCCGGATCCGCGGAGTCACCCCCCGGCGCCTGGCGGATTCATGGCAGGAACTTGTCACACGGGTGGTGGCGGCGGCATAGATTACGCGGTTCGCTGGCTCTCCGTCCAGTCACACCAACTTCACAGAACTATTCATAACGATCTGATACGGCGCGCCGGTTTTCGGTGGAAACGCGCCCTTTTCGCGTGGGGGCTTGTGATAGTTTCCTCTGGAATGTGACCCGCGACATAGTTCCACCAGGACCTGCCCTTGGGGCCGCGGGAGGCCAGCTACCCGCTGGTGCAGGACCCCGGTGGGGCGGGCACAATCCGTGCTTGGCCGGGGCAGACGGAAGGATCCAGCAGTGATGGTTGATGTGGCCAGCAGCATGGCGCTCCAGTGGACACCGACGTGTTCTCCCGCCCACCTCCCGGCGGCACTGCCGAAGAACTAGCCTCCATGCTCAAGTACCTCGCCAAGCGCGGCATCACTTACCTGGTGATGATCTTCCTCACCACATCTGCCGGCTACTTCCTGGCGGTCAGTTCGCTGAAGCCGGCTCTGCTGGAACAGGAACGCATCCCCCGTCCCACCCCGGAGCAGGTTGCCAACTCCATGCGGCTCAAGGGACTGGACCCTGACCTGAGCCCATGGGAACGCTACGTTAACTGGCTGACGGGCATCGTCACCCGCTGGGACTGGGGCCGGAGCC
Source organism: Paenarthrobacter sp. 22069 (assembly GCF_052046035.1). Taxonomy (NCBI): domain Bacteria; kingdom Bacillati; phylum Actinomycetota; class Actinomycetes; order Micrococcales; family Micrococcaceae; genus Paenarthrobacter; species Paenarthrobacter sp. 22069. The sequence goes on from NZ_JBQEQF010000006.1 coordinate 170,905, forward strand.
CCAACGGCGCCTACATCAACGCCGAGTTCGGTGACCGGGTGTGGATCTCCTCCCGGCTCTTCCTGGCGTCCATCATCCTCACCCTCGTCATTGGAGTGGCTCTGGGCGTCTACTCGGCTGCCCGGCAGTACAAGTTCCAGGACCGCGTAATCACGTCCTACAGCTACCTGGCTTACATCGTGCCCGCACCAATTGCCTACTTCCTGGTGCAGTTGGCGGCCATCAACATCAACGAATCGGTGGGGGACCGGATCTTCTTCGTTACGGGCATCACCACCCCCGGAGTCGCGGGCGGATGGCCCCAGTTCCTCGACCTGCTGGCGCACTACGTGGTCCCCACCGTCGCCATCACGCTCGTGGGCTGGGGTGCCTACCAGATTGCCCAGCGGCAGTACCTGCTGGACAACGTGAACGCCGACTTTGTCCGCACCGCCAGGGCCAAGGGACTGAGCCGGAACCAGGCCATCGCCCGGCACGCGCTTCGTGTCTCCTTCATTCCGGTGGCCCAAAGCATCGCGTTCACCATCCCCGCCATCTTCGCCGGCGGATTCTTCGCCGAAAAGATCTTCGCCTGGCCCGGCGTCGGCTCCTGGAGCATCGACGCCATCTCGCTCCAGGACGTTAATGCCGCCACGGCCACCCTGGCCTACGGCTCCGTGATCTTCGCCCTCGGCGCCATCCTGGCGGACTTCGCCACCACGCTTGTCGACCCGAGAGTGCGGGTGCAGTAGCAATGACCAACCTGAACGCTGTCGACCCGGCAGCCGTGGCGCAGGACGCGCACCTGGAAAGCGCGGACGTCGTCATTGGCAAGACCACCATCATCTTCCGCCGTTTCCTGCGGAACAAGACCGCAGTGGCGGGCCTGGCCATCTTCCTGGCCCTGACTGTCTTCTCCTGCATCGGCGGGTTCTTCGCCCAGTGGGACAAGGAAACCATCGACCCCTTTAACATTGGGATGCCGCCCTCCGCCGAGCACTACCTCGGCACGTCCCAGGCGGGAATCGACCTCTACGCCATGACGGTGGAGGGCACCAGGATCTCCATCCTGATCGGCCTGGTGGTGGGCCTCGTGTCCGTCCTGATCGCCGCCGTCTACGGCTGCACCATGGCGTACTTCGGCGGCAAGGTGGACAAGGTCATGCTGTTCGTCCTGGAAGCGCTGATCATGATGCCCGCCCTCCTGGTGGTGGCCGTCGCAACCAGCGGCGGAGGCGCCGGACTGAAACGCGACCTCCCTTCGTGGCTGCTGCTCATTATCGTGCTGCTGGTCTTCGGCTGGATGGGCACTGCCCGCCTGATCCGCTCCATGTCCATGTCGCTCATGCAGCGCGACTTCGTCAAAGCGGCCCAGTACATGGGGGTTCCTCCGCGCCGGATCGTCTGGCGGCACCTGGTGCCAAACATCGGCTCGCTGCTGATCCTGGACATCACCCGCGGCGTCACCGCCGCTGTCCTGGCCGAGGTGGCCTTTTCCTTCATCGGAATCGGCATCAAGGTTCCGGATGTGAGCCTGGGCGTGCTGATCGGCGGCGCCACATCCCAGGTACAGACGTTCCCCTGGATGTTCTGGGTTCCCCTGGCCGTCATGTTCCTGCTGACGGGGTCCCTGGCCATGATGAACGACGGGCTGCGGGATGCCTTCGACCCCAGTTCCAGCTCCACCGGCAAAGCCAGGAAATCCAAAGCCCGGACCCTCCGCGCGGAAAAGAAGACGGCATGAGCAGCGAAATCACCACCGGAGCAGCCGGGCCGGCACGGACCGATGCAGAGCGCCTGCACGTGGCAGGCCTGCACACGCCCGCCGATGCGGTCCTGTCCGTCCGTGACCTGAACGTCCGCTTCAACTCTGAAAACGGCGTGGTACACGCCGTCCGGGGCGTGGACTTCGACCTCATGCCCGGGAAGACCCTTGGCATCGTGGGAGAGTCCGGTTCCGGCAAGTCCGTCACGTCCCTGGCCATCATGGGGCTCCTGCCGCCCACGGCGCAGGTTTCCGGTTCCGTCCGGCTCAAGGGGCAGGAACTACTGGGACTCAGTGACAGGGCCATGTGCGGGTACCGCGGAAACGACCTCGCCATGGTGTTCCAGGATCCTCTCTCCTCCCTGACGCCCGTGTTTACCGTTGGCACCCAAATCATCGAAGCGTTGACCATCCATAACCCCTCCATGAGCAAAAGAGCCAAAGAAGTCCGCGCCGTCGAACTTCTGGCCATGGTGGGGATCCCCAGCCCCAAGGAACGGCTGAAGGCCTTTCCGCACGAATTCTCCGGCGGCATGCGCCAGCGCGTCATGATCGCCATCGCCATCGCCAACAATCCGCGCGTCCTGATCGCGGATGAACCCACCACCGCCCTGGACGTCACCATCCAGGCACAGGTGCTGGAGGTGCTGCATACGGCGCAGGAGGAAACCGGTGCCGCCGTCGTCATGATCACGCACGACCTGGGCGTCGTGGCGGGCATGGCGGACGACATCATGGTCATGTATGCCGGCAGGCCCGTGGAAACCGGGGCAGTCGACGATATCTACTACAACCCACGGATGCCCTACACCATGGGCCTGCTCGGCGCCGTCCCGCGAGTCGACGTCGCGGAAAAGTCCTCGCTCGTGCCCATCGAGGGCATGCCGCCCAACCTGCTCACCGCCCCCACCGGCTGCTCGTTCGCGCCCCGCTGCCCCTTGGCGTCGGATGCCTGCCTGGACGGCGAGCCGGCCCTGGCCCCGGTGGACCGCGGGTCGGGCCACCGGGCCGCCTGCATCAAATCCGAGTCATTGGGCGGAACCGTGGATGTCCGCGACGTGTTCGCCGCCCCGCCGGTCCCGGTCTCCCGCTTCGACGCGGTTCCCCGCACCGAGCGGACAACGGTGCTGCAGCTCAAAGACGTCCGGAAGCACTTCCCGCTGACCCGCGGCGCCCTGATCAAGCGCCGGATCGGAACCGTCAAGGCCGTCGACGGCCTGAGCTTCGACATCCGCGAGGGCGAGTGCTTCTCCATCGTGGGCGAGTCAGGATCAGGCAAGACCACTACGCTCCTGGAAATCATGGAGTTCCATCCCGACCAGGATGGCGAGGTGGTGATCGGCGGGCTCAGCAACAAGCAGGCCGCCGATGCAAAGACCAAGGGCAGGATGCGCCGGGAACTCCAGATGGTGTTCCAGGACCCCACCGGCGCCTTGGACCCACGGTTCACTGTGTACGAAGTCCTCGCCGAACCCCTGGAAAACGCGGGCATGGACAGGCAAGCGGTCAAAAAGCGGATCATGGAGCTGATGAAGCTCGTGGGCCTTCAGCCGGACCACGTCAACCGCTTCCCCAACCAGTTCTCCGGCGGCCAGCGGCAGCGCATCGGCATTGCGCGCGCCTTGGCCGTCAACCCCAAGCTGGTGGTCCTGGACGAGCCGGTCTCCGCCCTCGACGTGTCGGTCCAGGCCGGTGTCATCAACCTCCTGGACCACCTGCGCGCCGAACTGGGCCTGAGCTACCTGCTGGTGGCCCATGACCTTTCCGTGGTGCGCCACATCTCCAACCGCGTTGCGGTCATGTACCTGGGCAAGATCGTGGAAATCGGTGAGGTTGACAGGGTCTTTGACAATCCCCGCCACCCCTACACCCGGGCATTGCTCTCCGCCATCCCGGTGCCGGACCCGCATCTGGAACGCACCCGCGAACGCATCATCCTCCAGGGTGACCTGCCCTCGCCGCTGCAGGCGCCCAAAGGCTGCAATTTCGCCACCCGTTGTCCTGTCTTCGCGGCGCTGCCGCCGGCCAAGCAGGAAAAGTGCCTCACCCTGGAACCGCCCCTGGAAACCGCGGCATCCGCCACGGACCAGCAGTTCGCGTGCTTCTTCCCGGACGGTGAACTGGATGAGGACATGCTGGTGGTCCACGAAACGGCGGACCATGCCCCCTAGGATTTTTCGACCCCACAAGCACCACCACTCGCATCACAATGAAGGGAAAACCATGAGGAATCTGAACAGGATCGGCGGAGCTGCAGCCATCGCTGCTGCCCTGGCGCTGACGGCCTGCGGCGGTGGCGGTGCCAGTGGCCCCGAAACTGCCAAGGGACAGGAATCGGGAAGCGACCTGTCCAAGCTGATCAGCATCAACGAGAAGCCGGCCTCCGACCTCCAGCAGGGCGGCAAAGTCACCCTTCCGCTTGGCAATATCGGCCCGGACTTCAATGGGTTCTCCAACAACGGCAACAGCGCTGACAACTCCGCCCTGCAGATCCCCATGAACCCTGTCGCCATGAACAGCGGCGGCATCGGCGGCTGCTGGAAGGTTGACTTCAAGGGCAAGGTCACACCCAACACGGACTTCTGCGAGTCTGTGGACAGCGTGGTCAAGGACGGCAAGCAGACCATCACCATCAAGGTGAACCCCAAGGCCACCTACAACGACGGCACCCCCATTGACGTCAAGGCCTTCAAGAACACGTGGAACATCCTCAAGAGCGCCGACGCCGGTTACGACATCGTGAGCTCGGGAGCCTACGAGTTTGTGGACTCCGTTGAGGCCGGCAGCAGCGACAAGGAAGTCATCGTCAAGACTTCCCGTCCTGTCTTCCCGGTGGATTCGCTCTTCTTCGGACTCATCCACCCCGCCGTCAACACCCCCGAGATCTTCAACGAGGGCTTCAACGGCAACCTGCACCCCGAATGGATGGCCGGCCCCTTCAAGCTGGACCAGTACGACACCGCAGCCAAGACCGTCACCATGGTGCCGAACGACAAGTGGTGGGGCCAGAAGCCGGTACTGGCCAATGTGACCTTCCGCCAGCTGGAAACCAGCGCCCAGATCGCCGCGTTCAAGAACGGCGAGATTGATGCCATGTCCGCCAACACCATCTCGCTCTACAAGCAGCTGGACGGCACCAAGGACTCCGACATCCGCCGCGGGCAGCGCCTCTTCGCCGGCGGACTTAACCTGAATGCCCAGCGGATCACCGACGTCAACGTTCGCAAGGCCATTTTCGCCGCGGTCGACCGCGAAGCCCTGCGCAAGGTCCGCTTCAATGGCCTGAACTGGGAAGAGCCGAGCTCCGGCTCCATGATGCTCCTGCCGTTCTCGGACTACTACCAGGACAACTACCCGGTCAAGGAGACGGGTCCCGACGCGGCCAAGAAGGTCCTAACGGACGCCGGCTACACGGCCAACGCCAACGGCATCATGGAGAAGGACGGCAAGCCCGCCGCCTTCAAGATCAGCAACTTCGGTGACGATCCCACCACCCTGGCGGTAGCCCAGACCCTGCAGAAGCAGCTCCAGGCCGGCGGGATGGATGTGGGGATCGACCAGCGCGCCTCCGCCGACTTCGGCAAGGTCCTGGGCAGCCGTGAGTTCGACCTGAGCATCTCCGGCTACACCGTTGGCGCCGACGCCACCGATGCTGTCAAGCAGTACTACGACTCCAAGGTCAACGAGAACAAGCTGGGCGACGCCGAGCTGGACAAGAAGATCGCCGACCTCGCCTCCATCGAGGACAATGCTGCCCGCAACAAGGCGGCCATGGACGTGGAGAAGGAGCACATGGCCAAGTACTACTCCATGGGCGTGGTCTTCAACGGACCGCAGATTTCCTTCGTCCGCACCGGCCTGGCCAACTACGGCCCGTCCCTGTTCAAGAGCACCTCGCAGGTTCCGGACTGGACCACCATCGGCTGGGAAAAGAAGTAGCAACACCACCAGCGGCCTTGCCCGCGTAGCGGGGAGCCGGCACCACTGGATTACCAGCGGTGCCGGCTTCTTTAACCACGCGGGGACCGGCGGTAGCGTAGCTTCCATGACCGGAACCGAAGACAAAGCCCGGACCATCCGCACCGCCGTCGTGGGCTACGGGCTCGCCGGCAGCGTCTTTCACGCGCCGTTGCTGGCGGCGAACGCCAGCTACTCCCTGGACATGGTGGCTACGTCCGACGCCGGGCGGCAGGCGGCTGCCTCGTCCCGGCTTCCGGGAGTGGAGGTGGTGCGCGACGGCGCCGCGGTCCTTGGGCGGGCAACGGACCTTGACCTCGTGGTCCTGGCGACGCCGCCCATGACCCACTACCCGGTGGCAAAGGCTGCGCTGGAGGCGGGGCTGGACGTGGTGGTGGACAAGCCGTTCGCGGTCACCAGCGCCGAAGGGCGTGAGCTGGTTGACCTGGCGCAGCGGCTGGGCCGGGTGCTGACTGTGTTCCACAACCGGCGGTGGGACGGGGACTTCCTGACGCTGCGGAAGTTGCTGGCGGCCCAGGCGCTGGGCAGGGTGACGAGGTTCGAATCACGCTTCGAGCGCTGGTCCCCGGCCATCAGCAAGGTATGGAAGGCGCGGGCCACGGCCGACGACGGGGGCGGCGTGCTGTTTGACCTTGGCAGCCACCTGATCGACCAGGCTGTGCAGTTGTTCGGTCCGGCCACCGTGCTGCACGCAGAGCTGGCGGCACGCCGGTCCGACGAACGGGCGGACGATGACGTCTTCCTGGCCCTGGGGCACGAGTCCGGGGTGACCAGCCACCTTGCGATGAACGCGCTGTGCCCGCAGCAGGCGCCTCGCTTCCGGGTACTGGGCTCCATCGGCGGATTCACGAAGAACGGAGTGGACCCGCAGGAGCCCTATCTCGCGGCCGGGGGTAGCCCTCTGGACGGGGAGTACGGTGTGGAGGCACCTGAATGGGCCGGCCTCCTGGGCCGCGACGGCCACCTGGACCGGCTCCCCACAGAACGAGGGAACTACCCCGAGTTCTACCGCCTGCTGGCAGCCAAGATCCTGGACGGCGGGGCCAGTTCACCGTTGCCAATTCCCGTAGATCCCGAGGACGCGGTCGAGGTCCTGAGAATCATTGAGAGTGCAAGGGAAAAGGCCACGTTAGGGCCTTAACGCCGGAACGGCAGCCATCCAGAAAGCGTGCGTCAAAGCGACGAAGGAGCAGCACGCGTTGGATGACTGCCGTTCAGGCGGCAACAGGGCCTAGGCCGAAACCAGTTCGTGCCAGTCTGAAACGAGGGGCAGGCCGTGGGCCTCGGACACGGAGTGGTGTGCCACGTGGCCGGCAGCGATGTTGAGCCCGGCCGCGAGGGCGGGGTCGCGGTCGAAGGCGGCCTTGACGCCCAGGTTGGCCAGGGACACCGCGTAGCGCAGGGTGACGTTGGTCAGTGCGTAGGTGGAGGTGTTGGGCACGGCGCCGGGCATGTTGGCGACGCAGTAGAAGATGGTGTTGTGCACCTTGTAGGTGGGTTCCTGGTGGGTGGTGGGGTGGGTGTCCTCGAAGCAGCCGCCCTGGTCCACCGCGATGTCCACCAGGACCGAGCCGGGCTTCATCCGGGCCACGAGGTCGTTGGTGACCAGCTTGGGGGCCTTGGCGCCGGGGATTAGCACGGAACCGATCACCAGGTCGGCGTCCACTACGGATTTTTCGATTTCGTACTTGTTGGAGGCAACCGTCTTCAGCCGGCCCTGGTACTGGGCGTCCAGTTCGCGCAGGCGGTTGATGTTGATGTCCATGATGGTGACGTCGGCTCCGAGCCCCAGTGCCATGGCTGCTGCGTTGGTGCCTGCAACGCCGGCACCCAGGACCACAACTTTGGCGGGGCGGACGCCGGGCACGCCGCCCAGCAGGACGCCCTTGCCGCCGGCCGGGGCCATCAGCGAGGTGGCGCCCACCTGGACGGAGAGGCGGCCGGCAACTTCGGACATCGGGGCCAGCAGCGGCAGGGAGCGGCCCTCCTGCACGGTTTCGTAGGCGATGGCGGTGACGCCGGAATTAATGAGCTCCTTGGTCAGCTCCGGCTCGGCGGCCAGGTGCAGGTAGGTGAAGAGGATCAGGTCCTTGCGGAAGCGGTGGTACTCGGACTTGATAGGTTCCTTGACCTTCATGACCATGTCGGCCCGGGCCCAGACGTCATCGGCTTCGTTGACGATTTCGGCGCCTGCGATGGAGTATTCCTCGTCGGTAATACCTGAGCCGAGCCCGGCCCCGCGCTCCACCAGGACGGTGTGCCCGTGGGTGAGGAATTCGTGGACACCGGCGGCGGTGATGGCCACGCGGAATTCGTTGTTCTTGATTTCTTTGGGGACGCCGATGATCATCGTCTGCTCCAGTTTTAGGGGCCGGTGGGCCGGTAATGCGGAAGGGCTTTCGTGTTTCAACGATAAATCCGGCTGTGAGCCAGCTGACAGGATCCGCCGTTCCGGCCCAGGCAGGAACCGCGGAATTACGCGGATTTCTCCGACGACGGTTCGACAGCTGTCGAGCTATGGGGCGTCAGGTGTCGCCTCATGTCCGTTCGTCCTCCGCCGCACCCAGGCAGTAGTGTGGGCGCATGCAGCAGCAGGACGTGGAACAGCTCGTCGAGCAGGTGGCCCAGAAGCTCGGGCGCGGCCTCTCCCTTGAGGATTTGGACGGCCTGCTGCTCGCCTACAGCTCCAACCAGTCCCACGCCGACCGGGTGCGGGTAAATTTCCTGTTGAGCAAGAAAGTTCCGGCGGACGTGAGCGCGTGGCAGCTCTCGCATGGGATTGCCACCGCGGTGCGTCCCGTGGTGGTCCCCGCGAACCCGGACCTGGGCATGCTGGGCCGGGTATGCGTTCCGCTGATGGTGCGCGGCTTCCGGGTGGGGTACCTCTGGGTGCAGCAGGACTCCGTGGAGGAAAGCCCGACGGCGATCCTCACCCAGCTGCCCGGCGTCACCCATGAGCTTGAGCTGCTGTCCGGGCTCCTGCTCGACTCGAACACGGCCGAATCCGAATTCCGCCGGAGCCGGGAGCGCGAGTTCCTCTCCGCCTGCGCCGGCGAACCGAACGCCGTGGCGGCCGTCGCGGGCTGGAAGGAAGTCCAGGGCAGGGGGCCGTGGCAGATGGTCACTGTGCTTGACGCGGATGGCTGGGCCGGCGGGCCGGACCCTATCGCTTCCACCCTGATCCACCGGTCAACGGCCCTGCAGGCAACGGTGGGCATGGACGCCGCACTGTTCAGCGCCGGAACGGAAACCCATTCGGTGGTGCTGTTCCGTGATTCCACCGGCAGGGCCAACCATGCCCAGCTCCTGGTGCACTACCAGCTGGAGCTGGCCAAGCGCTCCGGCCGGCCGGTCCAGCGGATCATCCTTGGCATCAGCGAAGGCTTCGCAAAGACGCGCCAACTCTCCGAGGCGTACCGCCAGTCAAGGGTCGCGGCGCAGGCGGCCGCGGTGGATCCGCAGCTCGGCGAGCTGGTGGACTGCCGGGCCACGGGCGTGTACCAGCTGCTGGCCTCCGCCGGGGGAGGAGTGGGGGCATGGGCCGATTCGGGATCGGTGTACTTCCGCAAGCTTGAGGACCATGACCGCAACGGCGAGCTGATCCCGGTCCTGGAGCTGCTGTACGACAACGACGGGTCGGTCCAGGACGTGGCCGGCAAGCTCCATCTGCACCGCAGCAGCATCTATAACAGGCTGGGCCGGATCCGGCAGCTGCTGGGCGTGGACCCGTTGAAGGGGATGCCACGCTTGGAACTTCACGCGGCGCTCAAGATGCGCCGGTGGGCGGGCCGGCCCCGGATCTAGGGCAGGGCGGACGGGGCTGTTGTGAAGGACCTGATGGCATCCGCGACGGCGGCGGGGCGCAGGTGCTGGGCCACGTGGCCGGTCCTGGAAATTTCCACGAAGGTCCCCTGGGACGCAGCGCGGGAGAGCCGAAGCGACCAGTCCGGTCCGGCCACGGGGTCGTGGCTGCCGCGCAGGACCAGCACGGGGACATCGATGCCGGGCAGCCTCTTCTCCGTGGGGTAGGCCATCATGACGGGCAGCTCGGTGAAGTACCAGCGCGGCCCGCACCGGAAGTAGTCGGTAAGGACGATCCAGTTGGACGACGGGCTCTCGCGGAGGAGGAAGTCAACGAACAACGCCAGGCCCTGGCGCTGCACGCTGCGGTGGCGGGGGTCCACCACCGGGCCCATGAGGACGAGTTTCTGCATTTGGGCGGGCGCGTAGAGGGCGGCTTCGATGGCGAATTGCACGCCCATGGAATGTCCCACCAGGACATACGTGCGGATCCCGCTGACCTTTAATGCCTGGGCGATGAAGGCACCGTAGTCCTCGACGGACAGCTGCCGCCCGGGCTTGGGCGTACCTGCGAAGCCGGGCAGGTCCAGGGAGTACACGTGGGCCCCGCGGGCCAGTTCATGGTGCAGGCGCCGCAGGTAGCGGTGGGACACGCCGATCCCGTGGACCAGGATAAACGCGGGGACCTCAGCCGTTGCTCCCGTGCCGCTGCCCGGCGTCGGCGTTCCGTCGGCCCAGAGGATCCGGCCCGTCATCCCGTTGGCGTCCACGGCGGCTGACTGCAGTCGCGGGTCTTGGCGGGACCGCGCGCGCCCTCGGATCCGCACTAGGTGCCCGCGCCGGTGTCGCCATTGCCCGCGGCCTCCGTGGCGCGTTTCTGTGTCTGCGCCTCAAGCCAGGCCATGATGGCGGCCTGGCGGATCCGGCGGTGCGACCCCCGGTACTCCACGGGGATCTCGCCGCGGTCCGTCATATTGCGCAGGTAGGTGTGCGAGATTCCGGCGAGCTCGGCGGCCTGGGAGGTGGTGAGCATTTCCTCCACGCTGCTGACCGTCACGGTTTCGCCGCGGCTGAGCCGGGCCAGGAGGTCCACGACGGCGTCCCTCGCCTGGGCGGGCAGGCGGTGGACCGTGCCGTCCACGAAGACGGTGATGTCTGTGCCGCCGGTCAGGGCACGCGCAAGGCCGAGGGCCTCGTCCTCGGGCAGGCCGGCCGTAACGCGGGGTGCTACCAATGCCATGAAGGTAGCCTATCCCGCCCGCGCCGGCCTGCCCGGAAAGGCGTCAGAGGCCCAGCTCGTCCAGGACCGGCAGCTTCTCCCGCACCCACGCGCGCGCCTCGGTGGCACTCGGAGCGGACAGGGCCAGCTTGGCCAGTTCCTGCGCCTCCGAGAGGGTCACGGTCTTGAGCACCGCCGCCACGGCCGCGAGGGACCGCGCCGTCATGGACAGCGTGCTGACGCCAAGGCCGGTCAGGACGACGGCGAGGGCGGGGTCGGCCGCTGCCTCGCCGCAGACGCCCACCGGCTTGTTGTGGCCTTCCGCGCGGGATCCTTCCACGGTCAGCCCCACGAGCCGCAGGACGGCCGGCTGCCAGGGGGTGTTCAGGTTGGCGAGCGGGCCGAGCTGGCGGTCCGCGGCCATGGCGTACTGGGTGAGGTCATTGGTGCCCAGGCTGGCGAACCCAACCTCGCGCAGGATGGCTTCGGCGGTCAGGGCCGCGGACGGGACCTCCACCATCACGCCGGGGGTCTTAATGCCGGCGTCCGCGCACATCGATGCGAAGCGGGAGGCTTCCTCGGCCGTGGAGATCATCGGGGCCATGACCCAGACGTCCGCCTGGGACTGCTGCTGGGCCAGGGCGATGGCTTCCAGCTGGCGGTCCAGGACGCCGGGCGTGGTGAAGTCGGTGCGGTAGCCGCGTACGCCGAGGGCCGGATTGGGCTCGGTGGAGTCGGTCAGGAAGGGGAGGGGCTTGTCCGCACCGGCATCGAGCGTCCGGAGGACCACCTTCTTGCCGGGGAATGCGTCGAACACGCTCTTGTAGGCAGCGGCCTGCTCCTCCACGGAGGGCTCGGTGTCCCTTTCCAGGAAGCAGAACTCGGTGCGGAAGAGGCCTACGCCCTGGGCGCCCAGCTTTGCTGCCGCTTCGGCATCCTTGCCGCCGCCCACGTTGGCGAGCAGGGGCACTTCATGGCCGTCCGCCGTCGTACCCGTGCCACTGAACTCGGCCAGCAGCGATGCCGTGGCAGCCCAGGCCTCCGCTGTTGCGCGGAGGGATTCATCGGGATCGGCGGTGATGAGGCCTCCCGCGCCGTCCACGTACACTTCGGTGCCATCGGGCAGGTCGTCAACGCCAACGGCGGCAACCACTGCCGGCAGGCCCAGGGACCGGGCAATGATGGCGGTATGGGACTGGGGGCCGCCGCCTGCGGTGACCAGTGCCAGGACCTTGTTCGGGTCAAGGGTTGCCGTGTCCGCGGGGGCAAGGTCCTCTGCCACCAACACGAACGGGGTGTTGGAGGCGGGGATGCCGGGCGCGGGCACGCCCCGGAGCGCGGCGACAATTCGGGCGCGGACGTCCAGCACGTCGGTGGCGCGTTCGGCCATGTATCCGCCCAGGTTGTGCAGCATTTCCGACACGGAGGAGCCCGATTCCCAGATGGCGCGTTCGGCAGAAACGCCACGGGCCACCAGCTTGGCCGCCCCCTTGATCAGCATGGTGTCCTTGGCCATCAGTGCGGTGGCCTCCAGGACGGCCTTGCCGTCACCGATGGCGTGGGCGGCGCGCTCCTTCAACTCGTCGTGCACCGACTGCGCTGCCGCCTTCAAGGCTGCGGTGGCTTCCTCGGCAGTGGTGTCCGGAGCCAGCTGTTCACCGGCGGGAGGTTCACTGATGGGTTTGGGCATCTGCCGGATGGTGCCGATGACGCGGCCTGGGCTGACGCCTACTCCTGGGAAGTTCTGCACTGAAGGTCCTCATTCTCTGCCGGTAGACAGGCCCGCCAAGTTCTCCGGCGCCGTGCCGGGTCCGCCGGAGGACTGCTACGTCCAGGGGCGGGAAACGTGCCTGAAAAAATTGTATGTGATTCAGTTCATATAGCAACGCTATAGGTGCTAGGGTAGCGGTTATGAGTTTGGATGGCCAGCTTCCCCCAAAATTGCGACTGCTTCGTGCTGCCGCGGAACTGCTGGCAAAATCCGCGGGAGCTCCGGTCTCCACCCGCCAGATCACCCAGCTGGCAGGGGTTTCTGCTCCCACGCTGTACCACCACTTCGGTGACAAGGAAGGTCTGTTCGACGCCGTCGTCGCCGCAGGGTTTGAAGAATATGTCGCGGGCGAAAGGGATTTCGCCCCCTCCGGCCAGCCTCTTGAGGACATCCGGAGAATGTGGGACAACCACGTCCAGTTCGGACTGAACCAGCCTGAGCTGTACTTGGTGATGTTCGGCAACATCCGCCCGGAAAGCCGACCGGCCATTGTGGCCGACGCCGAGGCATTGATGGAGGAAATGCTGAACAAGGCAGCGGCGGCGGGCCAGCTGAACGTCCAGCCCCGGGAAGCGGCCAGGTCCATCCTGGCGGCCAACGTGGGCGTGACGCTGATGCTGATTGCGGAGCCCGCCTCCGAACGGAACCTCGAACTGTCCACCATGACCCGGGACGCCATGATCTTCGCGGTGTCAGCCGAGCCCGCCAGCGGCCCGGCGCCGGGCGGCACCGGGAAGTCCTCGGTGGTGGTGGCAGCGATTGCCCTGAACGCCGCACTTCAGGCCTCGCATTCTGACCAGCTTTCCAGCTCGGAACTCAAGCTTTTCCTCGAATGGCTCCACCGGATCTCCACCAGCCCCGCCGGCTAAGCCAGCAACCCGCACCACCCAGCACTACGTCGTCGTAATCATCAAACCAATCCTGCGGAGCAGCAGGAATGACGGTTAGGAAATCACCATGGCAACAGAGACAGTTGCGAAACCCCGCACCAGCGCGCGCGTGCACGTCCAAAAGTTCGGGACATTCCTGTCCGGCATGATCATGCCCAATATCGGTGCGTTCATCGCCTGGGGCATCATCACCGCCCTCTTCATCGAGAAGGGCTGGCTGCCCGTTCCGCAGCTCGGTGGTTTCGGTGAGACTGGCGGGAAGCCCAACATCGGCCTGGTTGGTCCCATGATCACCTACCTCCTGCCGCTTTTGATCGGCTACACCGGCGGCAAGATGGTCTATGACGTCCGCGGCGGCGTGGTGGGGGCCATCGGCACCATGGGCGTGATCGTTGGTGCCGGCATCCCTATGTTCATCGGCGCGATGATCATGGGCCCGCTGGGCGGCTGGACCATGAAGAAGATCGACTCGATCTGGGACGGCAAGATCCGCCCCGGCTTCGAGATGCTGGTCAACAACTTCTCCGCCGGCATCTGGGGTGCGCTCCTGGCCCTGGTGGGCTTCTATGGCATATCCCCCCTGGTGACTGCCTTCAGCACGGCCGCCGGCAACTTCGTCCAGTTCCTGGTGCAGAACGGTCTCCTGCCGCTGACCAGCATCTTCATCGAACCCGCCAAGGTCCTCTTCCTGAACAACGCCATCAACCACGGCGTCCTCACCCCGCTGGGCGTGCAGCAGTCCCTGGAGCAGGGGAAGTCCATCCTGTTCCTGCTGGAAGCCAACCCCGGACCCGGCCTGGGCCTCCTGCTTGCGTACACGTTCTTTGGCCGCGGCGCCGCCAAGGCATCGGCTCCCGGCGCAGCCCTCATCCAGTTCCTCGGCGGCATCCACGAGATCTACTTCCCGTACGTCCTGATGCGCCCGCTGCTGATCCTGGGTACGATCGCGGGCGGTATGACCGGCATCGCCACCCTGGCCATCACCAACTCCGGCCTTGTGGCACCGGCTGCTCCTGGTTCCATCTTCGCCGTGCTGGCCCAGACGTCCCGGGACAGCTACTTCGGGGTGATCCTCTCCGTGGTGCTCGCCGCGACGGTCTCCTTCCTGGTGTCCTCGGTCATCCTGCGCACCACCAAGCACAGTGATGAGGCGGACCTGGGCGACGCCACTGCCCGCATGGAGGCCATGAAGGGCAAGAAGAGCTCGGTTGCTTCCACCCTGACCGGTGCCGGGACTGCCGGTGCCGCTGCCGCAGGACGCGGCGGAGTGGGCGTGCTGGCCGGCCCGGTACGGAACATCGTATTCGCGTGCGACGCCGGCATGGGCTCCAGCGCCATGGGCGCCTCGGTGCTGCGGAACAAGATCAAGGCTGCCGGCTTCCCGGAGGTCAAGGTCACCAATGCCTCCATCGCCAACCTCAGCGACTCCTACGACGTCGTGGTCACCCACCAGGACCTCACCGAGCGCGCCAAGCCGGCCACCTCCAGCGCGGTCCACTACTCCGTGGACAACTTCATGAACAGCCCGCGCTATGACGAGATCGTGGAACTGGTCCGGGAAAGCAACACCGAAGGTGGAACGTCCGACGCCGGCAGCACCCATGGTGCCCACGCCGCCGACGCCCCGGTGGATGCAACGCCCGCTGCCGCCGGCACCGGAACTTCCGAGATCCTGGCCCGCGAAAGCGTGGTCCTGACCGGTACCGCCACCACCCGTGACGCCGCCATCGACGAGGCCGGGCGGCTCCTGCTGGCCCGGGGCGCGGTGGACGAGGGCTACATCGCCGCCATGCACGAACGCGAGGAATCGGTGTCCACCTACATGGGCAGCTTCCTGGCCATCCCGCACGGCACCAACGCCGCCAAGGACCACATCCGCAAGTCGGCGGTTTCGGTCATCCGCTACCCGGAAGGCATCGACTGGAACGGCAAGCAGGTCAAGTTCGTGGTGGGCGTGGCAGGCATCAACAACGAACACCTGCACATCCTGTCCTCCATCGCAAAGGTGTTCACCAACAAGGAGCAGGTGGCCCGGCTCGAGGCTGCCACCTCCGAGGACGAGCTCCTGGATCTCTTCGGAAAGGTCAACGCATAGTGAAGGCAGTACATTTCGGTGCGGGCAACATCGGCCGCGGCTTCGTGGGCCTGCTGCTGCACGACGCAGGCTACGAGGTGGTGTTCGCGGACGTGGCCGAGGAATTGATCAACCGGCTCAAGGAAGCGGACAGCTACGCGGTGCACGAGGTGGGCGAGAACCCGGCCGTGCGCACCGTGGACAACTTCCGCGCGTTGAACTCCAACGCCCAGGAAGCGGAGCTGGTCCAGGAAATCTCGACGGCGGACATCGTCACCACCGCGGTGGGCCCGCACATCCTGAAGTTCGTGGCGCCCGTGATCGCCAAGGGGATTGTCACCAGGGAGCCCGGCCTGGCGCCCCTGCAGGTGATGGCCTGCGAGAACGCGATCAACGCCACGGACATCCTGGCCAGGGAGGTGGCCTCCCAGCCCGGCGTCACGGCGGCCGTGCTCGATGGCAAGGCGGTGTTCGCCAACACCGCCGTGGACCGGATCGTGCCCAACCAGGAGGCCGGACAGGGCCTGGATGTCACCGTGGAAACTTTCTACGAGTGGGTCATCGACCGTACCGCTTTCGCGGATGCTGCTCCCGTGATCCCCGGGGCCACGTTCGTGGACGACCTCTCGCCGTACATCGAGCGGAAGCTTTTCACCGTGAATACCGGGCATGCCTCGGCGGCCTACTTCGGTTTCGAAGCGGGGCTGGAGAAGATCTCCGACGCCATGGCAGACCAGGATGTGGCCGAGGACGTCCGGTCGGTGCTCGAGGAGACCAAGCAGCTCCTGGTGGGCAAGCACGGCTTCAGCAATGACGAGCAGGAAGCCTACGTCCAGAAGATCCTGGTCCGGTTCTCCAACCCCTACCTGCCGGACACGGTGAACCGGGTGGGCCGTGCTCCGCTGCGGAAACTGGGCCGCCACGAGCGCTTCATCGGTCCTGCGGCGGAGCTGGCGGAGCGCGGTGTGGTGCCGGAGGCCCTGCTGGGTGCCATCGCGGCCGCCCTGCGCTTCAACGATCCCGCCGACGCCGAAGCCACCGAGCTGGCAGCCATCCTCGGATCCGACAGCCCTGCCGATGCCACGGCCAGGATCACAGGACTCGAACCGGACCATCCTCTCTTCAACGCCGTTGCCACCCTGGTGGAGGAGCGGCAGGCGGAGATGGCCGGAACCCCCGCCTGACCGGGCCCTGGCTCACTACGACGCCGGCACTTACCCAAGTGCCGGCGTCGTGGTGTTCCTGTGCAAAGCTGGGCGTGTGATCCCTGCCCAAGATGCCGCCGCTGCTTTGTTCACTGCCGACGTCGACGGCGGGACGTTCCGCCTCCGCCGCGCAACGCGTGCCGACCTGCCCGCCATGGTGCGGCTGCTCGCCGATGATGCGCTGGGCGCCGGGCGCGAAACCGCGCAGGACATGGAGCCGTACCAGCGGGCATTCGAAGCGATTGCGGCGGACCCAAACCACCTGCTGGTGGTGGGCGGGCTGGTGCCGCACGGCGACGCCGAGGGTGCGGCAGTTGCCACCTTCCAGCTGAGTTTCCTCCCCGGCATCTCCAGGCAGGGTGCCTGGCGCTCGCAGCTGGAGGGGGTCCGGGTGGATGCGTCGCTCCGCGGCCAGGGGCTCGGAAAGCTGATGGTGGAATGGGCCATCGCCGAGTCACGGCGCCGCGGCTGCAGCCTGATGCAGCTCACCACCCACGTCAGCCGCACCGCAGCCCACCGGTTCTACGAACGCCTGGGCTTCGAGGCCAGCCACGTGGGGATGAAACTCCCCCTTCAAGACTGAGGCAGCACGCTCGAGCTTGACCGTTAGGGCGCCTAAATGTTAGGCTACCTAACGATGAATGCGACAGAAGCCCAGCTGCAGGAACTCGCCAGTGGATTCCGCGAAGCCCTCCGCCACAGCGTCTATCTCGTCCGCCGCCTGGACGCCGACGGCGAACTCAGTGCCGCCCAGCTCAGCACCCTCAAGATGCTGCTCGAGAACGGCCAGCGGGTGGGCGAAATTGCGCGGAACCTCGGCGTCAGGGTTCCCAGCGCCACCGAGCAGATCATCAAGCTCGAACGGGCAGGGCTGGCCCGCCGCGAACCGGATCCCACCGACTCCCGTGCAGTCCGCGTCATCCTGACGCCCGAAGGCCGTGCCGCCGTCGACTCCGCCAATGCCCGGCGGAACCAGGTGATGGCCGGAATCCTCGGCACCCTCAGCGACCAGGACCGGGACGCGCTGGCCGCAGCCCTGCCGGTCATCGACAAGATCATCAATGCAGCCCAGAACAACTAATTACCCCACGACCTTAGGAGCACCCTCCATGGACGGCCAGCTCGCAGAAACCCTGCCGGCACCAGAATCAACCCTGCAGGCCGAAAAGGCCTCCTTCCTGAAGCAGCCAAAGGCGGTGTGGGCCACAGCCCTCGCCGCCGTTTTCGCTTTCATGGGCATCGGCCTGGTGGACCCCATCCTCCCCGCCATCGCCGCAAACCTGGATGCAAGCCCCAGCCAGGTCTCCCTGCTCTTCACCAGCTACTTCCTGGTCACCGCGCTGGCCATGCTGATCACCGGGTTCGTGTCGTCCCGGATCGGCGGCAAGAAGACCCTGCTGATCGGCCTTGCCGTCATCGTCGTCTTCTCCTCGCTGTCCGGCCTGTCCGGCAGCGTGGCTGAACTCGTCGGCTTCCGCGCCGGCTGGGGGCTGGGCAACGCCCTGTTCGTGGCCACCGCGCTCGCCGTGATCGTCGGCGTGGCCAGCGGCGGTGCCGGAACCGCCATCATCCTCTATGAGGCAGCACTGGGCCTCGGCATTTCCCTTGGCCCCCTGCTTGGCGCCCTCCTGGGCGGATGGCAGTGGAGGGCGCCGTTCTTCGGCACCGCCGTCCTGATGGCTGCCGCCTTCGTCGCCCTGATCGCCCTGCTGCCCAAAACCCCGCTGCCGGAGCGCAAGGTACGGCTGCGCGATCCCCTCCTGGCGCTGGGCCACAAGGGACTGCGGACGACGGCGGCCAGCGGCCTGTTCTACAACTACGGCTTCTTCACCATCCTGGCTTTCACCCCGTTCATCCTGGGCATGGACGCCTACGGCATTGGCGGCGTCTTCTTCGGATGGGGTGTGGCCGTGGCTGTGTTCTCCGTCTTCGTGGCGCCACCGCTGCAGGCCCGCTTCGGCGCCGTCAAGGTGCTCACCGGCACGCTGTTCCTGCTGATGCTGGACCTGGCCGGGCTGGGACTGGCAGCCGGGCACTCCGTTCCTGCCGTCGTCGTCCTGGTGATCGTTGCCGGCGCGCTGCTGGGCGTCAACAACACCATCTACACCGAACTGGCCATGGGCGTTTCGGACTCACCCCGCCCGGTGGCGTCCTCCGGCTACAACTTTGTCCGCTGGATGGGCGGCGCGCTTGCACCGTTCGCGGCGGCGCAGCTGGGCGAGCACTTCGGCCCGCAGGTGCCCTTCTTCGCCGGGGCGGTGGCCATGGTGGTGGCAATCCTGATTGCCGTGGGCGGCCGCAGCTACCTGTCCTCCCACGAACCGCACGTGGTCTAAACAGCCGCACAAAACAACAAACCCTCCATCACCCCAGGTGATGGAGGGTTTCTTGTTGTCCGGCGAATGCTGATGGGGCGCCGCTGAAGAACAGCGGGAGCCGATGGGGCGTCAGTTCGCCTTGACGGACCCCTTGGGCACGAACAGCGTCTCCGCCTGCTCCAGGGACATCCCGTTGGTCTCGGGCACCTTGAACATCACAAAGAAGAAGGATGCCGCCGCGAACAGGGCGTACATTGCGTAGGTCAGCGGCAGCGATCCGGCGGCCATCACCGGGAAGCTGAGCGTGATGGCGAAGTTGGCCACCCACTGGGCGGCCGCGGCCAGGCCCAGCGCCCGGGCGCGGATCCTGGACGGGAAGATCTCGCCCAGCAGGACCCATACCAGCGGGCCCCAGGACGCGCCGAAGCTGACCACGAACAGGTTGGCGGCCACCAGGGCCACCGGGCCCCAGGCGCCGGGCAGGGTGATGTCCTCGCCGCTGCCCGCCGCCGAGGAGAATGCAAGCGCCATGGCGCCCAGTGACACGGCCATTCCCACGGACCCGGTGAGGAGGATGGGGCGCCGGCCAACACGGTCCACCAGGGCGATGGCCACCAGGGTGACCAGGATGTTGGTGATGGACGTGGCCACCGAGATGGCCAGCGAGTCCTTTTCCTGGAAGCCGACGGCTTTCCACAGGGTGGTGGAGTAGTAGAAGATCACGTTGATGCCCACGAACTGTTGCAGCACGGACAGGATGATGCCCACCCAGACCACTGCCTGCAGCCCGAACGCCTTCCCGCGCAGGGAGCCCTTCTGCCCGGCCAGCTTGTCTTCCTCGATGGCTTCGCGGATGTCGCGGATGTGGCGGTCCGTATCCTCGGCAGGAGCAATCGAGTCGAAGACCTTCCGGGCCTCGTCCTCCTTGCCCTGGAACACCAGGAACCGCGGCGATTCGGGCAGCGTGAAGGCCACCCATCCGTAGACGACGGCGGGTATGGCCGCGGCAAGGAACATCCAGCGCCATGCCTCGATACCGAGCCAGAACGACTGGTCCGCGCCGCCGGCAGTGGTGGCCAGCAGAGCGTCCGACAGCAGTGCGGCAAAGATGCCCGTGGTGATGGCAAGCTGCTGCAGGGACGCCAGCCGGCCACGGACCTTGCGCGGCGAAATCTCGGAGATGTATGCCGGGGCGATCACGGAGGCCAGCCCGATGCCCAGGCCGCCCACCAGCCGCCAGAAGACCAGGTCCCACACGCCGAAGCAAAAGCCGGTGCCAACGGCGCTGACCAGGAAGAGCAGGGCCCCGAGCTTCATGGCAGGGATGCGGCCGTAGCGGTCTGCCACCTTTCCGGCGAGGAAGGCCCCGGCGGCGCAGCCCAGCAGGGCGATGGCAACGGCGAAACCGGTAACGGCCTCGGAAAGGGCAAATTCTTCCTTCATCGCGTCCACGGCACCATTGACGACCGATGAGTCAAAGCCAAAGAGGAATCCGCCCACCGCCCCCGCGAGGGCCAGCCAGATCACCCGCCGCGGTATGCCGGTTGTGGTCTGCTCCTGTGCAGTGGGCATGGTTCTCCCTGGGTTTGGGGGTTTATGGATGCGGTGCGGACGTCGTCGGCTGCGGTACCGGCCGGAAGGGCCGGCGCACACGCGCTAAACAGTGTGGCACGTCACCGCCGCAGGTTCCACTTGGCACCTTCCGCCCCCTTAACGCCGGATGACGACGGCGGGACGTGCCGCCGTCGTCATCCGTTCCCTGCGCTCCGCTTGGTTGTTCGGGGCTAGTGCGCCGGGATTTGCATGCCGTCCTTGTCCTGCGGGGACGCCTTCTGGTCCGTCAGCTTCTTCCGCGGGAGGGCGAAGCTGATCAGGAACGCCAGGCCGGTCAGCACCGCAGCCGTCAGCATCACCGCGTCGATTGAGGAGGCGAAACCTTCGGTGATGGGCCGGGTCAGGGTGCTGTTGGCGGTGTGCAGCCAGCTGGTGTCGTTAAGGGAATCGTTGGAGGCGCCGTTCTTGAAGAAGTCGTACAGCTTGGCGTTGGCGGGGTCAGAGGCGACCGCCGGGTCCTTCAGGACGGCGAGGTAGGCGGGGTCGGCAGCGGCGGTCTTCATGCCGTCGGCAATCTTGTCAGCGGCCAGGCTGAACAGCATGGAGATGAAGACGGCGGTTCCCACGGCACCGCCCATGGAGCGGAAGAACGCGGCCGAGGAGGTTCCCACACCCATATCCCGCGGCGGCACCGAGGTCTGCATGGCCAGGGTAAGCGGCTGCATGCAGAAGCCCAGGCCCACACCAAAGAACACCGCAATCAGGCCCGGAACCCAGAGTGCCGTGTCCACCTGGAGGGAAAAGCCCATGACCAGGGCGGCCGCAGTCAGGATGCCGGTGCCCATGATGGGGAAGATGCGGAATGTGCCCGACGCCGAGATGGTGCGGCCGGCGGTGATGGATCCGAACAGGATGCCCACGGTGAACGTGATCATCATCAGGCCCGCCTGGGTGGGGGTGAGGCCCTTGACCAGCTGGAGATACATCGGGAGCATGGCGATGGCGCCGAACATGCCGATGCCGATGATGAAGTTCAGCAGCGAGGACAGTCCGAACGTGACGTTATGGAAGAGCCGCAGCGGGATGAGGGCGTAGTCGCCGGCACGCTTTTCCGCCAGCAGGAACCAGGCAATGCCCACCACGCCCAGGCCGTAGCAGAGGAAGGAGTTCGTTGAGGTCCAGCCCCAGCTGCGGCCCTGTTCAGCCACCAGGAGGAGCGGGACGATGGCCACGGTGATGGCGGCGGCACCCCAGTAGTCGATCTTTTGCTTCAGGTGCTTGGCAGGGAGGTGCAGGAACAGGAACACCACGGTCAGCGCTGCCAGGCCGATGGGGATGTTGATGAAGAAGACCCAGCGCCAGCCGTCAAAGCCCAGGATGTTCGCGGAACCTGCGAACGCGCCGCCCACCACCGGGCCCAGCACCGAGGAGATGCCGAAGACGGACATGAAGTAGCCCTGGAACTTGGCCCGGTCCTTGAGGGAGACGATGTCGCCGATGATGGTCAGCGCCAGGGCCAGCAGGCCACCGGCACCCAGGCCCTGGATGCCGCGGGCAATGGCCAGTTCGGTCATGGAGTGCACCGATCCCGCGTAGAGCGACCCCACCAGGAAGATGGCGATGGCTGTCAGGTACAGGGGGCGGCGGCCAAAGATGTCGCTCAGCTTGCCGTAAAGCGGCGTGCTGACGGTGGAGGTGATCAGGTAGGCGGTGGTGGCCCACGCCTGCAGGGAGAGCCCATCCAGGTCATTGGCGATGGTGTAGATGGACGTGGACACAATGGTCTGGTCAAGGGATGCCAGGAACATGCCCAGCATCAGGCCCACCATTACGGTGACGATCTGGCGTTGCGTCAGGGTTTCTCCGACGCCGGGCGCGGCAGCGGCTTTGGACATGGGTGCTCCAAGGGGAAGAAAAGGATATAAGCAGCGATAGTTGCTTTCAGTAACTATCTTACCCGCACTTCTATTCCCCGCCCAGCAACGTTTCCCCCGCCCGGCAAAGCTGGCCCGGCCAGGTTGTCCGCTACGGCTCCACGAGGATGCCGTCCGGATCGCACCAGATCGTGGCTCCGGGCCGGAACGTTACGCCGTCGATCACCACGTCCACGTCAACTTCGCCAGCTCCGGCCTTCAGGCTCTTCTTCGGGTTGCTGCCCAGGGCTTTCACGCCAAGATCCAGTTCGGCAACCGCGGCGCGGTCGCGGATGGCGCCGTTGATCACGACGCCGGCCCAGCCGTTTGCCACGGCGCTTTCGGCAATCATGTCCCCCATCAGGGCCGTCCCCAGCGAGCCGCCGCCGTCCACCACCAGGACCGCCCCGTTGCCCGGCGACCCGAGCGTGGACTTGACCAGGGCGTTGTCCTGGAAGCAGCGGATGGTCCGGACCGGGCCGCTGAAGTGGGAGCGTCCGCCCAGGGACTGGAACTGCAGGGACACCGAGGCCAGTTCGTCGCCGCGCTCATCGTAGAGATCGGCGGTGTTTACGGCTGGAGCGGATCCGTTTCCTGCTGTTGTTGCCACGTGGCTCTCCTCGCGTAGTGGTGGATTGTGCACATCCTGCGCCTGCCGCGGGGCGGCGCGTTACCGCCCACGATAGTCTGATCCAACCGCCAACCGGCCGCACCAGGGGGAGCATGCCATGAGTCTGTCCAACACGCCTGCCCCGGACGGCGCTGCCGCAGGTGAGGGTACGGCGGCGGCGCTCGCCGAGCCGGTGGAAAAGGTTACTGCCCGCTGGGTGACAGGCCTGGTGCTGGTGAACGTGGGCATCAACGCCGCGTTCTTCGGCCCCATCAACGTCTTCATCGGCCAGCAGGCCATCAGCATCGACGCGCCCGCCAAGGAAGCCATCCTGTCCCTGGTCACGGCCTGCGGCGCGGCGGTGTCCCTGGTGGCCAACCCCCTCTTCGGCGCCTTGTCGGACCGGACCACGTCACGCTTCGGCCGGCGGGCGCCGTGGGTTCTGGCCGGGGCAGTCCTGGCCACTGCAGCGCTGGTGGCCATGTCCTTTTCGGCCGCGGTGGCACTGATGGTGCTCTTCTGGTGCCTGGTGCAGCTCGGCGCCAACGCTGCCTACGCGGCCATTACCGCCGCCGTCCCGGACCGGGTGCCCGTCATCCAGCGCGGGGGAGTGGGCGGGCTGGCGGCAATGGGCCAGACCCTCGGCATCCTCACCGGGGCGGTCTTCGGAGCCGTGGTCTCAGGAAACTTCATGGTGGGTTACTGGCTCTGCGCGGCCGCGCTGCTGCTGTCCGTGCTGCCGTACCTCTTCCACCCGGACGACCCCGCCCTGTCCAGGAATGAACTCGAGGCCTTCAGGCCGCTCACGTTCATCCGCGGCTTCTACATCAGTCCGCGGATCTACCCCGACTTCGCCTGGGCCTGGCTCACCCGCTTCCTGGTCAACGTGGGCAACCAGCTCACCATCGTCTATCTGCTCTTCTTCCTGCGGGACATCATCCACCATGAGGATCCCGCGGCCGGGGTGCTGGTCCTGACCGGCATCTACGCGGTCATGGTGATGGTCACCGCCGTGCTGGCCGGTCCCTGGAGCGACAGGGTGGGCCGCCGTAAGCCCTTCGTCATCGCTTCGTCCGCCACCATCGCCATGGCCGGGGCCATTATGGCGTTCTTTCCCGTCTGGCCGGGCGCGCTGGCAGGCGCCGCCGTGCTGGGCATCGGCTTCGGCGCCTACCTGGCCGTGGACTTTGCCCTGCTGACCCAGGTCCTGCCGTTCGCCGTCAACCGGGGCAAGGACATGGGGGTCATCAACGTGGCCAACTCCCTGCCGCAGGTGGTCGCTCCGGCCCTGGCTCTGCTCGCCGTCACCCACGGGGGCGGCTACCGGACCCTGTTCCTTACCGCGGCCGTGATCGGGCTGCTCGGCGCCGTCTTCGTGGTGAAGATCAAGGGCGTTGACTGACTCCGGGGGCCGGTTGATAAGGCCGCTGACTAATTAGGGCACGTGCCTGTGCCGTATAGTTGAACCGGACTGCAGGGCGGTATGGAAATGGGGGCGCTCCTGGCCGCAGTTCCTCAAATCCAACCCCGGAATGCTGATGACCGAGACATTTTCAGACCATCCGCCCATGGCCGCCCGGCCTTCCGCTCCCCGCCAGCGCCTCCGCTATGCGCGGATCCTCGATACCGCCGCCGGCTTCGCCCGCACCGGCCTGGATGCCGTCGAGCTGCCGCAGGTGGCAGAAAAAGCGGACGTTCCCCTCGGCACGCTCTACCGCTACTTCCCGTCCCCCACCCACTTGATGCTCGCGCTCTACAGGCAGCAGCTGGACGAACTGCAGGCAGGCGCGCGCGGCTCGTCTCCCCGCTTCCGGGGCCGGGCCCTCTCCGGACTGCTCATGGAGATCTTCCACATGCGCGTCATGCAGCCGGCCGTGGAGCAGTGCCTGAGCCGGGGCGTATACCAGCCCGGAAAAGACACCACGGACCTCCTTCGTGAGATTGACGTGCTCAGCGAGAAACTGGTATCCGGCGCCTGCGGCGATGCCGTGGGAGCCCGTGTGCTCCTCCTCACCGTCACTGGTCTGGTCCAGTCCGTCAGGAACCGCCGGCTCTCCCTCTTCGAAGCCGAAGAGGACCTCAAAAAGGCCTGCGGGCGGCTCTCACCGCAGGTGGAGTCCAGCTTCACAGTCGGCAAGTCAGCGTAACTGGCCTAGACCAATAGCCAATTAAATACGCCATAATGCCGTGACGTGGATCACTAAACGGTGTGATTAACCGTTTTGGCACCCGAACATCCTGTCAAGGCGGGCCTCGGGGCGCTTTCCGGGCTGCCTACCATGGGGGCACAGGAGCGGCAGGGCGGAAACATCCCCGGCGTTCCCCGCGGACCCGCCACCCCTGGGTTTCCTGTCGCACTACCTTCCACGCCCGCCCGGCAGGGCCGGGTTCCGATGTGCCGTGTGCCCACGGCCAGCACCAGGAGACAACGACGTGTCCATTGACGCAATCACCGCCACCGACGATTCAGCAGCCACTGCCCTGACCGAAGAGGAAATCTTCAGCGCCCACCAGGGCGGCAAGCTCTCCGTAACCAGCACCGTTCCGCTGTCCAACAAGAGGGACCTGTCCATCGCCTACACCCCCGGTGTCGCCGAGGTCAGCCGGGCCATCCATGCCAAGCCGGAGCTGGCCCGGACCCTGACCTGGGCCGAGCGGCTTGTGGTCGTCGTCAGTGACGGTACCGCGGTCCTGGGCCTGGGCAACATCGGTGCCAGCGCCTCCCTGCCGGTCATGGAGGGCAAGTCCGCCCTCTTCAAGACCTTCGGTGATCTCGACTCCATTCCGCTGGTCCTGAACACCACGGACGTGGACGAGATCGTGGAAACCCTGGTCCGCCTGCGCCCCAGCTTCGGTGCCGTGAACCTGGAGGACGTCTCCGCGCCGCGCTGCTTTGAGCTCGAAGAAAAGCTGATCGAAGCCCTCGACTGCCCGGTCATGCACGACGACCAGCACGGAACCGCCGTGGTGGCCCTGGCCGCCCTGACCAACGCCGCCAAGGTGACCGGCCGCGGCCTCGAGGGACTGAAGGTGGTGGTGTCCGGCGCAGGCGCGGCCGGCATCGCCGTCGCCGAAATCCTCCTCGCAGCCGGCATCACCGACGTGGTCCTGCTGGACTCCCGCGGCATCATCACCGGCGGCCGCGCCGACCTCGCAGCCGACCCCGCCAGCAAGAAGGCGGACATCGCCGCCCGCAGCAACCCCCGCGGCCTCACCGGCGGCCCCGCGGAAGCGCTTGCCGGCGCCGACGTCTTCATCGGCGTCTCCTCCTCCAAGCTGGACGAGGCGCACCTGGCCACGATGAACCAGGATGCCATCGTGTTCGCCCTGTCCAACCCGGATCCCGAAGTCCTGCCCCAGGTGGCCGTGAAGTACGCCGCAGTGGTCGCCACCGGCCGAAGCGACTTCCCCAACCAGATCAACAACGTCCTGGCGTTCCCGGGCATCTTCCGCGGCGCCCTTGATGCAGGGGCCCGGCGCATCACGCCGGCCATGAAGCTGGCAGCGGCGAGGGCCATCGCCGAACTCGCGGCAGAGGACCTGTCCGCCGACTACATCGTGCCGAGCCCGCTGGATCCGCGGGTGGCCCCGGCGGTCACCGCCGCGGTCGCCGCAGCGGTAGAGGCCGAGTAGGGACTCTTTCCCCGGAGGCCATGACCTTCGGAAACCGCGACGGCGGTGCCTCCTTGCGCTCAAGGAGGTACCGCCGTCGGGCTCTAAGCACCGGCCCTAGACTGGGGCCATGAGCTCGGAGACCGTGGTGACCATCCTGTGCGGCCTGGCGATCCTGGTGGGGGTGGCGGGCACCATCATCCCTGTGCTGCCCGGCAGTATCCTGATCGGCGTCAGTTTGTTGGCGTGGGCCATCTGGGGCGGAGCCGGGACCGCGGGGTGGGTTGTCTTTGCGGTGGCCATGGTTTTTGTCGCCGCGGGGATGGCTGCCGGTGCGGTCCTTACCGGCCGGAAACTCAAGCAACATGCCATTCCCAGCCGCAGTATCGTGGTGGCGCTCATCGCGGGCGTGGCGGGCATGTTCATCATCCCGGTCGTGGGCCTCTTCGTCGGCTTCGCCGCCGGCCTGCTGGCCAGCGAGTTCCTCCGGACACGGAACCTCTCAACCGCTGCCAGGTCCAGCTGGGCCGCCCTGAAGGCTACGGGCCTGGGAATGCTTGCCGAATTCGGGCTCGCCTGCCTGGCCGCCAGCACCTGGGTCATCGGGGTGTGGATAGCTGCCGCGAACGGCTGAACCCGTTGCGCCAGCGCGTTCCTGCGGATACAACCGGGGTATGACCCAGCCAGCTTCAAACCAGGACCCCGCCCCGGCAAAAGACCTCGTCCACGCCTGGATGGAAAAATACCAGGCCGCCTGGACCACCAACAGCGCAGAGGACATCAGGGCCCTGTTCACCCCCGACGCCCTGTACGAGACGCGCCCCCGCGATCCTGACCCGTGGAGGGGCCAAGACGGGATCGTGGCAGGGTGGCTCGCGGCCCGCGACGAGCCGGCCGACTGGTCGTTCAGCTGGACACTGCTCGGCTGCGACGGCGGCACCGCCTTTGTCCAGGGCGTCACCGCCTACTCGGGCGGCCGGCCCACGTACGACAATCTTTGGGTCATTACCTTCGACGGGTCCGGCCGCGCCAGCTCCTTCACCGAATGGTTCATGGCACGCGCTGACTGACCGCGGTCCGGGTCCTCCTGGGGTCCCTGTTCCTAGAGGCCCAGTCCGCCCAGCTTGTCGCCCAGGCCGCCCGGCAGTTTGTCCCCGAGTCCGCCGGGAAGCCTGGAGAGCAGTTCGGCCGGGTTGATGCCGAGTTGGGACAGCAGACCGGCGTGCTGTTCGGTGTCCACCTGGTCCGGCAGCTCCTTGTCCGCCTGCGAGGCCTTTTCGTGGTCTCCCTGGGACCGGAGGAGTTCAAGGATCTGGTTCTTGTCGATCTGCATGGCGTTCTCCTTGCCGGGATTTATTTACTAAGGATGCTTACTACCTTTCCTGAAAATGATGTTCGGGACAAGGCCTTCGGCATGGCTCTGCCCAGTAATGCAGCGCAGCGAGCAGGTAACAGCCGCCGGTTAGCATTTAAGGATGAGCGCCGGGGAGACTGCACCGATTTACTGGGACAGCCGCGACCTCACTCCTTTCGGGCAGGCCCAGCTGCGCACTCCTGTCCATGATCTTGCCGGGGGAGTGGGTGGCCTGCTGACCGGCGTCCTGGGCGGACGCAACCCCGCACTGCTGTCCATCGACGGCGAAGTGCCCCGGCTCAAGCGGCTGCCTTCCAAGCCCGCCAGGGCCGTCCACGAAGCCGTCTTCACCAGCCGGGAGCCGGAACGCCTGATCACCCTGGCCCGCGCCTACCCCGGATGGGCCGGCCTCTGCTACCTGATGGCCGGGCTGCTGGCGTACAAGCACGGCGGCTATCTCCGTGCTTCCGAGCTCCTCCAGCGTGGGCTCACCACCAGGAACGACGATGAAGCCAACCGCTACTCATCTACGTACCTCACCAGGATCGTCACCCGGATCGAGCTGGCCGAGCGGGTGGAAATCCCCGTGCTGTTCAGCGAGGAATCGGTGTTCCTTGCCCTGGCCCATTCGCTGCGTGAGACCGGCCGCACGGAAGCGGCGCTCGATGCGCTGACGGGGCTGCCGCCGTCGCTCCCCATGGCCCTGGCACGTTGCTCCCTGGCCCTCAGCCTGGGCCGAAGCCGCACGGTCATCGACTGGACGGAGGGACTGCTGAACGCGGACGACCTCTCCGCTGCCCTGCTGCTGGTCCGTGCCCGCGCGCTGCGCAGGGAAGGCCGGCTGGACGCGGCGCACCAGGCGATCGCCGAGGTCCTGCGCCGCCGCAAGACGCACCTTGCCCTGC
This sequence comes from Paenarthrobacter sp. 22069, assembly GCF_052046035.1. Classification (NCBI taxonomy): domain Bacteria; kingdom Bacillati; phylum Actinomycetota; class Actinomycetes; order Micrococcales; family Micrococcaceae; genus Paenarthrobacter; species Paenarthrobacter sp. 22069. The sequence goes on from NZ_JBQEQF010000006.1 coordinate 199,853, forward strand.
GCAATGACGCGTTGACGGACCGGGCGCTGCTGGTCCTGGAATCGAGCCGCCGCTCACTGAATCCGCGGGACTGGGGACGCCGGCGCGGGGACCCGGAACCCCAGCGGGAACTGGAGGCTCCGGCGCCCATCCGTAAGGACGAGGAAATGCGCCGGATTTGGGAGCAGGACTGGAAGGAACTCAGCGGGGATTAGGGCCCTGTTTGCCTACGAGTGGCCGGCCAGGAACGGCAGCAGTTGCTCGCCGAGCAGCACAGTCCCCAGCACCACCATGATGATGCCGCTGGCCAGGGTCACCGCCCGCGCTGCGCCGGGCCTGCTCTGCAGCAGCGTGCGCGACAGCAGGGCCACTACCGTATAGACCAGGCCCGCCAGCGCCACGAACGTCATCCCCAGGAGGCCCGACTGCAGCGGTACGGGCAGGGACGCATCGGCGCTGACGAACTGCGGAATGAGGGCCACGTAGAAGAGCAGGCCCTTGGGATTGATGCCGCTGGTGCCCATGCCCTGCAGGAAGGTGCGCAGCTGCGTTCCGGGACCGACGGCGGCATCCGCGCTGAAACTCGCGCCCCGCCAGGACCGAAGGGTTCCCACCCCAAGCCAGAGCAGGTAGCCGGCCCCGGCCAGGGTGATCCAGCCCAGGACCCCGGGCATTCCGGCCAGCACCGCAGCCAGGCCTGCGACCAGCAGGAGCGTGTGGAGGACGTAGCCGCCGCAGAGCCCTGCGACCGCGGGGACAAAACTGCGCTGCCGGAGACCGGCCGCGATGGTGTAGGCCCAGTCCACTCCCGGCGTGCAGGCCAGGGCGGCGGCCACCACCAAAAAGGCCAGGAACAGCTGCGGATTCATCGGTTTCTCCTGTCGAACGGCTTTCAAGAGCAACCATAGGGAGAATCACACCAAAAGTGCTGTCCTGTTTTCGCCCGCCCCGCGGCAAGGGCAGTATATTTATTGCGTGCTGGATCGAATCGACAGAAATATTTTGCGCCACCTTCAGGAGGATGGCCGGATGACTGCCACCGCCCTCGCCGCGAAGGTAGGCCTCACGGTGGCCCCGTGCCACCGGCGGCTCCGTGACCTGGAGCAGTCCGGAGTCATCCGCGGGTATAAGGCGGACGTCGACCCGGCTGCCGTGGGACTGGGATTCGAGGCGATCGTGTTTGTCACGCTCCGCCAGGTGGACCGGCCCACCATGGAGATCTTTGAGAACCGGGTGGCGGAGAATCCCAACATCATCGAGGCGCAGCGGCTGTTTGGGTCACCGGACTACCTGCTGAAGATCATTGCGGCAGACCTGCCGGCCTACCAGCGCTTCTACGACACCGAGCTCACATCCCTGCCCGGTGTGGAGCGGCTGACCTCAACGCTGGTCATGAAGAACCTGAAGTCCAACGCCGGGCCGCCAGTTTAGAAAAAGTTGGACCTTCCTACGTCAGCGGGTGGACGTGGACGATGATGACCTGGACGTCCTTCGAGCCGTCATAACGGAGGTCGTAGTTCACTTCCAGCCCGGTGCTGGTGCCGGACGTGATGGAGAAATCGCTCTTGCTGCCGGGATTGCCCTCTACGCTGCTGATCCAGCGCTCGGCGGACGCTGAATCCACCCCATACTTCTCCACGCCGTCCCGGATCAGTCCGATATATTCGCCCAGCGACGTGGCGGTGAGGAAGTAAGTGACCTCCCGGAAGTCCGGCCGCGACTGGGTGGTGTTGAAGCGGATGCGGTCCGTTTCGCCTTGGATGTCTCCGGACGGACCGGCGATGGTCAGGGATATCTTCCCGGTGTCCCGCGTGTTGATCTCCGGGCCGAAGCTGTCCTCGGTCAGCCGCACTGATGCTTTTTGCAGCGTTCCGGACCGCATGTCCAGCCGCGCGGTCCTTCTTTCCCGGATGGCGTCCACGCCGGCGGCGTCGAGGGTGGAGAATTCGTAGGTTTTCACGGTGCTCCCTGCGGAAGGTTGAAGGGCGGACGTTGGGCTGGCCGGTGTGGGGGCGGCAGGCGCGCAGCCGGCCAGGGCAAGGCCTGCGAGAAGGGCAAGGCCTGCACCATGGGCAATGGCGACGGCGGGACGCTGCCTGCATGTCCGGGCGGGGACAGGACGGGGCGCCGTCACTGGTGGACCTCGGCGTCGAATCCGTCAAGGAACCGGTCCATGATGTGGGGGATGTTGTTGGTGGGCCGGTACTGGTCCACCCTGCCGTCAAAGTCCGAGCCGATGATCTGCGCGGCGCGGGCCGGATCGGAAGCCAGCAGCTGTTGGTAGGCCGGGAGCGTGTCCTGCCGGATCAGTTCCCACCGCTGGTCTGCGTTGGCGATGTTGCCGTCGGGGAACCCGGTGGTGAAGTCGGTGCGGAACTGCGCGGGGTTGTCCCATGAGGTGAAGGGAATGTTCTCCGGGCCGGGGCTTTCGACGCTGAAGCTGTATGGGAACACCTCCGGGTAGCTCCTTGCCCCGGGGATGGAGGGTTCGCCCGCGAGCGTCACCATGTACGTGACCGCTTCGCCGCCGGGGTGCGCGCGCATGTTGTCGTAGTCGTCCGCGATGATGTCGTTCTGCTCCCGGTACAGCAGTGCGGTGTTGCCCTCCTGCACGCGGCCAGGGTCCCCGGAGTCGATGTCGGCCCAGGCCCGTGCGGTATCCGGATCAATGGCACCGGAGTCGCGGAGCCGGTTGATCTGGTCGATGCCGCCAGTGAGGTAGGCCTGGTGCTGGCGGGCCTGGTCAAGGAATATCTCCTTGTTCATGTCCAGCATGCTGGTTTCGTAGAAGCGGATTTCCTGGTCGGACATGCCGGCAAGCTGTTCCAGCTGGTCCAGGACGGGCAGGGGGACATCTGCGGCGGGGTTGTTGGTGATTTGTTGCGCAAGGTCGCGAAGCATGGCCATGTCGCGGAAGCCGCCGGCGAAGGACGGGCCGATCATGTTGGCCATTCCCGCCCACTGCAGGTCCGGGTTGGCGAGGTAGGCCTGGCCATAGAAGTCGTAGACGCTGCGGATGGTGTCCCAGTTGTATTCCGTGCCCTTGGCCGTGTCCCAGTCCGAGGGGTCAATGCCCAGCTGCTGCATGGCCTGGTTGTTCCAGTAGGAACTGAGGAAATCGGCGTATTCCGGGGATTTCTTATCGATCAGCCCCGAGTCGGCGGCAGCATCCATGGCCGCCTTGGCTGCAGCCGGGTTCTGGAGTGCCCATTGTCTGAATGCGTCGCTCTGCAGATATTGGCGCCGCTCCGCGGGTGTCATGGAGGTGAGCAGGTCTGTCAGGTACTGGGACGTCCCTCCACCGGAGCCGGCTGTTCCCGCACCTCCGGAGCCGCCAGCGCCGCCGGATCCGCCGCTGCTGGCCCTTTCCTGTTCATCGGCATTGGCCAGCAGGGCCTTCGCCGCCGATTCGAGCCCTGCAGTGGCCGACTTCAGCAGCTTCGCATGCGAGGAGGTCCACTCATTGCGGAACCTGTCGCCGTCCCGCCCCTTCCAGAGCCCGGAACCAATGCTGCTGCCGAGCTGCTGGCCCAAGGCGTTGAGCCTGTTGGCGCCGGCGCCAAGGTCTTTGGCGAGCTGCCGGAGCTGCGCTACATCGCCGCCGTAAAAGTTCCCCGCCATATTTCCCCCCGTTAGGATCTCCTGGGCCAGCCTAGCCCGCCTTCCACGGAGGGGCGATGGGTAGGGCTATCCCTCGAGCAAGCCGGTGGTGCGGTACGGGATGACCTCGCGCAGGAACATGCTGGTGGACGTCCGGACAATGCCGGGGCAGAGCCGTATTTCCTCGGAGACGCGGTAGAGGTCGTCGGGGCTTTTAGCCACCACGCGGATGAGGAGGTCGGTATCACCGGCCGGCGCGTGGCACTCCAGGACTTCGGGGATCTTGCGCAGCGCTGCGATGGCCTCGTTGAGGTGGCTCTGGTCCAGTTCCGCGCTGACGGCGGCCGCCACGCCTCGGCCGAGGGCCGCCGGGAGTACCCTGCTGCTGTTGGGCCGGAGGGCCCCGGACGCCGTCATTCGCTCCAGCCGCGACTGTACGGTGCCGCGTGCCAGGCTGAGCTTCTGTGCCAGCACCATGATCGGGACGCGCGGGTCTTCGTCCAAAGCGTTCAGGATGCGCTTGTCCGTGGCGTCCAGTTCCTGCAATCTGATCACTCCCTGCCTGCTTCATCGTCAGGACTTGATCAGAATGACTAATCCAACTCCTGCTTGTTGTTCCAACTGTATGAGGTCTGCTCAAATAGTGGCAACAAGGGAAAAGCTACCGCTGCAACCCCCAGGCTTACAGGTTTCCCGGCACACCACCCGGCGCCCTGGACACCGCTTCCCGCAAGGAGGCCGCCGCTGAATGAGGCTTGTTCACACCATGCTCACTCTGCAAACACGGCAAGAGCCCCTGAGCTACCGACGTCGGATTTCCGCAGTCATCGGTAGCTGAGGGGCTCTTGTGTTGTTCGGTCTAGGGTTGCTTTATGACCTCCGCCGGCCGCTTTGCCCCCAGCCCCTCCGGTGAACTGCATGTGGGAAACCTGCGGACGGCCATCCTCGCCTGGCTCTTCGCCCGCTCCACCGGACGCCGTTTCCTGCTGCGGGTGGAGGACCTGGACCGCGCCCGCGCCGGCGCGGAGGCGGTGCAGCTGCGTGACCTCGCGGCCGTGGGTGTCACCTGGGACGGCGAGGTGGTGCGGCAGACGGAGCGCGGGCCTGTCTACGCCGGGGCGCTCAGCCGGCTTGAGGAGGCGGGCCTCACGTATGAATGCTTCTGTACCCGCCGGGAAATCCAGGAGGCGCCATCCGCCCCGCACGCTCCACTGGGGGCCTACCCTGGCACCTGCCGCAACTTGGACCGGGCGGAACTCGACTACAAACGGTCCACCCGGCCTGCCGCCATCCGGTTGCGGGCGGACGTTCATGAATACACCGTGGAGGACGTCCTTCACGGGACGTTCACTGGCGTCGTGGACGATTTCGTGCTGCGCAGGAATGACGGAGTAACCGCCTACAACCTGGCCGTTGTGGTCGATGATGCCGCGCAGGGCATTGACCAGGTGGTCCGCGGCGACGACCTGCTCCCGTCCACTCCCCGGCAGGCCTACCTGGCCTCCCTCCTGAACATTCCCACACCGGAATATGTTCATGTTCCCTTAGTGGTGAACCGCGACGGCGTGAGGCTGGCAAAGCGTGACGGAGCGGTCACGCTGGCCGACCTCGCCCAAGCCGGCGTAACAGCCCCGGAGGTGCGGAACCGGCTGCTGGGGTCCCTGGGATTGCCCGCCGGAACGCTGGACCAGGCCATGCACGCCCTCGACCCGGCACAGTTGCCACGCGAACCCTGGGTGTGGCCGGGGATGGAGCGTCCGCCCGCTGGGTAAGCTGGGTAGATGTCAGACGAGCAGGTTCCCGCCCAGGGCGGGACGCCAACATTCACGGTGGAGACCGCCAAAGTCCTCGCCGAGGTGGCCCACAACCGGCAAAAGGACAAGCTGAAGCGGCCCTACCGGGACCATGTCCTGGCCGTCGGAGATGCCCTGGCGGACTTCGACGACGAGATCCGGATCGCGGGCTACCTCCACGACATCGCCGAGGACACACCGATGACACGGCAGGCCCTGCTGGAGATGGGTGTTCCTGAGCGCTCCGTGGACATCATCGAGCGTGTCACCAACCGGCTGCACAGCAACCCCGACGATTACCAGTCCAGCATCCGTGAGATCGCCGAGGACCATGACGCGGCCTTGGTCAAGATCGCCGACAACGCGCATAACTCGCTGCCGGAGCGTGTCGAGGCGCTGGCGGCGAAGTGGCCGGAGAAGCCTCCGGTGACCAAGTACCGGGATGCCCGGCCAGTGCTCTATGCCGCCGTGGAGGTGGACGAGGTCCGCAAGATCCTGGCGCGGGTCAATCCCTGGCTGCTGGATGAATTCGACGCGCAGCTGGACGAGGCGGACGACACTGACTACGAGAACCTCCGCTACGACACCGGACCCGGATTCCGCTCCACGTAGACCAGGAACTCCTCGGCGAACCGCCGGACGCCGTCCCATTCCGTATAGATGTAGTCGCGGCCGGTGTCGGTGTCCTGGCTGCCGTGGCCGCTGACGATCTTCTTCATCATCGTGCGCTTCAGGAACCCGTACTGGGTGTACAGGAGGGCGCCGCCGAACATTGCCACCTTGTCCGGCCGCCATCCGGTGCTGTCCTCGAATTCCGCGACGTATTTTTCCGCGTCCCCGGGGTCGCCGTGGGCTGCGAGGCTGACCGAGAACAGGGCGGCCGGCAGGTTCTGCAGGGCGGGCAGGTTCCTGCGGACAAAATCGGCCACGTATCCTTCGTGTTTTCCGGCATGGACGGAGGCGCCCACAATGACGGCGGCGTAGCCGTCCGGAAGGTCGTGGTCTGCGTGCTTGAGGTCCAGGGTGTCGGCCTGGTGGCCGTGGGCCTGCAGCACGTCGGAGATGTAATCGGCGATTCGGGCCGTCTGGCCCTCCGAGGTTCCGTACGGGATCAGGATCTTTGCCATGGCCCCACTTTGGCGTGGCCCAGGAGCCGGGCAAAGAGGCAAAGGTCCCGCCATGCCCCGGGCGGAAAGCCGGCTGGCTACACCCGCCCCAGGGCCTCGATGTCCTCCAGGAAGTCGGCCTGCACCTCGGGGCTTACGGTGGTCCGGGTCTCCCCGATGGCGTCCAGGTAGTCCTGGGTGGAAGGCCCCTTCCTGACCGCCTCACGGACCGAGACCTGGCCCCCTGACGCCAGCCCGCCGTCGTCGTACACCGCCTTTTCCAGCGCCCGCTGCGAGGCGCTGCGGGCCGCGTACTCGATGTCCGCGGGCGAAAACCCTTCGGTGCGCTCCACGAGGAGTTCCACGTCCACGCCGTCCACCACGGCCGCCGGGATGAAGCGCTGCCACATGGCCTCGCGGGCCTGCCGGTCCGGCAAGCCGATGGGGATGACGTAGTCGAACCGGCCGTGGCGCAGGAAGGCCGAGTCCAGGGCCCGGATGAAGTTCGTGGCACATACCAGGAGCCGGCCGGGCTGCTCGCGGAACGCCGGGATGATCTTCAGCAGTTCGTTGGTGACGCCCTGCAGGGGCGACGGTGGGTCCCCGGCGCGCTGCGAGGCGATCTCCTCCACCTCGTCAATGAACACCACGGCGTGTTCCAGTTCCGAGATCTCCAGGAAGGTTTCCCGCAGCGCGCCGGCCAGGCCCTTCGGATCCCCGGCGAGCCGGGATGGGAACACCTCCACGAACGGCCATTCGAGCCGGGAGGCGATGGCCTTGGCGAAGGTGGTCTTGCCGGTGCCGGGAGGGCCAAAGAGGACGACGGCGCGCGGCGGCACCACCCCGAACTCATCGGCCAGGTCTGCCTCGGCCAGCGGCAGAACCAGGCGGCGTTCGAGCAGTTCCTTTTCCTTGCGCATGCCCGCCACGTTCTCCCACAGGTCGCGGGCCAGCACGCGGCCGCCCAGTTGCCCCAGGGCGCCCAGTTCCTGGCGCTGCACGGGGATGGTGCGTTCGAAGTAGCGCAGGTTCTTCTTCAGCGCGAAGCCCCGGCCCAGGAACGCCTCGACGCGGGTTTCCGATTCGGGCATCAGGGCGGAAAGCTTGTTCAGGCCATGCGGGGCCATGCGGTTTTCGACGGCGGCCAGCAGCGAGGTGCCGATGCCCCTGCCGCGGTACTCGGGAAGGGTGGCCAGGAACACGATCCAGCCCTGGTCATGGGCGGCACGCCCGACGGCGGCACCCACCACCTGCTCGCCCAGCACCGCCACCACGGCGTGGTCCTTCTCGCACGAGGCAAGCACCTCGGACAGGGCGTAAACCGGCTCCACGTTGTTCGCCTTCAGGGTTTCCCACAAATGCAGGATCCCGTCCAGGTCCGCCGAATGGAAATCCCTGATCCGCCAAGTGGTCATAAGTTGCTCCTGTTGGTTCCGCATTGAGCCAGCGTGGATGTCTCAGGTGAGCATATGTGAACCAGGTGCCGGAGAGGGTTGCAGCGGCGTTGCATGACGCCGGCTCAAACCCCTAGCTTTGCCATGGTGGTCCGCAGGGTCTCCGCCGAATGCTGCAAAGCTGCCAGCTCGCCGTCGTCCATGGGCGTTTCCAGGACCCGGTGCACCCCGCCTTTACCCACCACGCTGGGCAGGGAGAGGGCCACCCCGGAAATCCCGTAAAGCCCCGACATTACGGTGGATACGGGAAGGACGGCGTTGTCGTCGCGGAGCAGCGCCTCGACAATGCGCGCGCCTGACAGGCCAATGGCATAGTTTGTGGCGCCCTTGCCGGCGATCACCTTGTAGGCAGCCTGGACCACCTCCCGCGCGGTCTCATCCAGGTATTCGGATGTGAAGATGCGTTTCCCGCCGGAGGTCCAGTCCCGGATGGGGACGGGGCCGATTGTTGCGCCGGACCACAGGGGGAATTCCGTGTCCCCGTGCTCGCCCACCATGCTGGCGTGGACGCTGGTGACTGAAACGCCCGCCCGCCGGGCCAGCAGCCAGCGCAGCCGGGAGGTGTCCAGCACCGTCCCCGAAGAGAAGATGCGTTCCGGCGGCAGCCCCGAAATGCGCTGGGCAGCGACCGTCAGGACGTCACAGGGGTTGGTCACCAGCACATAGACGGCGTCAGGCGCCCGTTCAAGCAGCGGCGGCATCAGCTGTTCCAGGATGCGCACGTTGGTGCCGGCAAGGTCCAGGCGGCTTTGGCCCGGGTTCTGCTTGGCCCCCGCCGTGATAACCACGACGTCGGCGCCTTCAGTTACGGCGATGTCCCCGCCTCCCGTGACGGTGGCCGAGGCCGCGGCGAACTGGCTGCCATGGGCCAGGTCCAGGGCTTCGGCCTCCGCTTTGGGGGTGTTGACGTCATACAGCGCGATGCTGCTGGCTGAGCCGCGGATCAGCGCGGCGTAGGCCAGCGACGTCCCGACACTGCCGGCGCCCACTACTGCGAGCTTGGATCCTGCCATGGTGCACTCTCCCTTTCCGGAGCCGTTGAGTGTGTCCTACCCGAAGAGTAGCGTGGCCCACATCACTCAAACCCCCACTTAGGAGCCACCATGCCACACCTTGGACGCCGGCTCGCAGCTGTTACCGCAGCGCTGGCCATGAGCGTGACCACCGGGGCGCTTAGCCCTGCTTTTGCCGATCCCCGGCAAACCGACAAGAACCCTACCGCCACCGGCTACGGCGGGGCGGTCAGCACCGTGGATCCGGAAGCATCAGCGGCGGCCATCGACGTCCTCCGTCACGGTGGAAACGCCGTGGATGCCGCGGTCGCCGCGGCAGCCACCCTCGGCGTTACCGAACCGTACAGCGCCGGAATCGGCGGCGGCGGCTATTTCGTGTACTACGACGCGAAGTCCGGAAAGGTCCGCACCATCGACGGCCGCGAAACCGCACCGGCGGGGATCACGCATGATGCCTTTATTGATCCGGCCAGTCCCAAAGACAACCCAAAGCCGTACAACTTCACCCCCGAGCTGGTCACCAGTGGTGTTTCAGTGGGCGTTCCCGGAACACCCGCAACCTGGGAACGGGCGCTCGAGCGCTGGGGAACCCTGAGCCTCGGGGATGCGCTGAAGCCGGCCATCAAGGTGGCCGACCGCGGCTTCGTGGTGGATGACACGTTCCGCCAGCAGACGGCGGACAACCAGAAGCGCTTCGAAGCCTTCACCTCAACCAAGGACCTGTACCTGCAGGACGGCAAGCTGCCGGAAGTGGGATCGGTCTTCAGGAACCACGACCTCGCCGACACCTACCGGCTGCTTGCCCGGGAGGGCATGGACGCGTTCTACAACGGACCGCTGGCCAAGGAAATCGCCAAGACGGTGCAGAACCCGCCCAAGTCCAAGGACACCACCCTGCCGGTCCCCGTCGGTTCCATGACCGAGGAGGACCTGGAGCACTACAAGGCGGTGGAGCAGGATCCCACCCACGTGAACTACCGCGGCTATGACGTCTATGGCATGGCACCCTCCAGCAGCGGCGGCACCACGGTAGGTGAGTCGCTGAACATCCTGGACGTGTTTGACCTGCCCGCGCTAAAGAAGGACCAGCCGGCCGTGCTGCACCACTACCTCGAGGCCAGCGCGCTGGCTTTTGCGGACCGTGCGAAGTACGTGGGTGACCCGGCCTTCGTGAAAGTGCCCACCAAAGCGCTGACCGATCCTATTTTCGGGAAGGAACGCGCCTGCGAACTCGATCCCGCCCACGCCGCGGCCAAGCCGGTGCAGCCGGGGGACGTCGCATCCTACGACGGCACGTGCCCCCTGAAACCAGCGGCGCTCGCCGATGAAAAAGACACTGAGAACATCTCCACCACCAACATGACCGTCTCGGACAAGTGGGGCAACGTGGTGGAGTACACGCTGACCATCGAACAGACCGGTGGATCCGGCATGGTTGTTCCCGGCCGCGGGTTCCTGCTCAACAATGAACTCACGGACTTCTCCGCCGTCTACAGCGCCACGGATCCGAACCGGATCGAGCCGGGCAAGCGGCCGCGGTCGTCCATGTCGCCCACCATCCTGCTGGAGGACGGCAAGCCGTTCCTGGCCCTGGGCTCCCCGGGTGGCTCCACCATCATCACCACCGTGCTGCAGACGCTGGTGAACCGCATTGACCTGGGCATGAGCATCCCGGACGCCATTGCAGCTCCCCGAGCGTCCCAGCGCAACACCGCCAGTGTCACCGCTGAGCCTGCTTTCATCGACAAGTACGGCGCGGCCCTGACGTCCCGCTTCGGCCACACCCTGACTCCATCGGGCGACTCCTTCACGTCGGCCTCGGAGATCGGGGCGGCCACCGCCATCGAGTTCCTGGAGGGCGGACGGACCCTTGCGGCCGCCGAACCCGTCAGGCGCGGCGGCGGATCAGCCATGGTGGTGACGCCGTCAAAGTAGAACAGCAGGTGCCTTAAACGCCCGACGGCGGCACCCAGGTCCCGGGAATCCGGAACGTGGGTGCCGCCGTCGTTAAGGGCTGTTACTTCTTGAAGGTTTCCGCCGGCGCATTGGCGACCACTGGCGATGTGCCGGTGTAGCCGTCGCGGGTTTCGGCGATTTGGCGGATGCGGGTGCGGCAGGCGTACCAGCCGGCGACCATGAGGATGCAGGCGATGGCGGTGACGAGCATGGTCAGGGGTGAGTCGATGAAGACCATGATGAGGACCCCTACCAGGAAGAGCAGGGAGAGGTAGCCGGTGTAGGGGGCGCCGAACATGCGGAAGGAGGGGCGTTGGACCCAGCCTTTGTCGGCCCAGCGCTTGAGCTGGATCTGGCAGAGCACGATGGTGGCCCAGGTCATGATGATGCCCACGGAGGCGATGTTCAGCACGATTTCGAAGGCGTCGGCCGGGACCAGGTAGTTCAGCGGAACCCCGAGGAGGGACACGACGGCGGTGATGGCGATGCCGCCGTAGGGGACGCCTGCCTTGTTCATGCGGGAGGCGAACTTGGGGGCCGAGCCGTTGACGGACATGGAGCGCAGGATCCGGCCGGTGGAGTAGAGCCCGGCGTTCAGCGAGGACAGGGCCGCGGTGAGGACGACGAGGTTCATGATGACGTCCACGCCCTGGACGCCGATGGAGCCGAAGAACGTCACGAAGGGGCTGACGCCTTTTTGGTAGGAGGTGAAGGGCAGCAGCAGGGCCAGCAGGATCACGGAGCCGACGTAGAACACGGCGATGCGGAAGACCACGGAGTTGATGGCCTTGGGCATGATTTTTTCGGGGTTTTCGGTTTCGCCGGCGGCGGTTCCGACGAGTTCGATGGAGGCGTAGGCGAACAGGACGCCCTGCATGAGGATGATCATGGGCAGCAGGCCGTTGGGGAAGATCCCGCCGTTATCGGACAGGAGGCTGATGCCCACCGGCTGGCCGGAGACGGGGGTGCCGAAGATGACGAAGTAGGTGCCGATGATCAGGAACGCGACCAGGGCTGCGACCTTGATCAGGGCGAACCAGAATTCCATTTCGCCGAAGACTTTCACGGAGACCAGGTTCAGTGCCAGGACCACGATGAGGGCGGTCAGTGCCCAGGCCCACTGCGGGACGTCGGCCATCCAGGGGATGTAGTTGCCGAAGAAGTGCATGTAGAGGGCGGCGGCGGTGATGTCCACGATGGTGGTGGTGGCCCAGTTGATCCAGTAGAACCAGCCGGAGACGAACGCGGCTTTTTCGCCGAAGAATTCACGGGCGTAGGAAACGAACGAGCCCGAGGAAGGCCGGTGCAGGACCAGTTCGCCCAGGGCGCGCAGGATCAGGAACGCGAAGAACCCGCACACCGCGTACGCGATGACCAGGGACGGGCCCGCGGCGTTGAGCCGGCCGCCGGCACCCAGGAACAGGCCGGTACCGATCGCACCGCCGATCGCGATCATCTGGATCTGCCGCGGCTTGAGGTTCTTGTGGTAACCCTTGTCCTC